>NZ_JBLVOL010000046.1:0-15703 GCF_053543755.1 Achromobacter semiaridum
GCCCGCCCTGGGCGCTGCGCCTGACCAAGCGCGCCATCGATGCACAGTTCGACACCAGCCACCTGGCGCACGCGCAAACCGATCAATTCCTGTTGTGCCACCTGCTGTCCCCCGCCACCGCCGTATCGACCCCGCCGCAAAGATCCGCCTGAAAGAGCGGACGCCCACCTGGAGGAAAGACATGAACCAACTACTTGGCGCCTTGCTTGTTGCCGGCGCATTCGCCTTGCCCAGCGCGCACGCGCAGTCCGACAAGCCCATCCGCATCGGCGTCCTGACCGACCTATCCGGCATGAACGCCGACCTGTCCGGACAAGGCTCCGTCGAGGCGGCGCGCATGGCGGTGGAGGACTTTGGCCCGACCGTGCTGGGCCGCAAGATTGAAGTCATTGCCGCAGACCATCAGAACAAGGCGGACGTCGGCTCCGCCACGGCGCGCCGCTGGATCGACCAGGAGAACGTGAAGGCCATCGTTGACGTGCCCACCTCGTCCGTGGCGCTGGCTGTGCAAGAGATCACGCGCACCGCCAACATTGCGTTCCTGGCATCCACCGCCGGCACGTCGGACCTGACCGGCAAGGCATGCTCGGCGTCCACCGCGCAATGGACCTACGACACCTACGCGCTGGCCAACGGCACCGGCCGCGCGCTGACCGAATCCGGCATCAAAAAATGGTATTTCCTGACGGCGGACTACGCGTTCGGCCATGCCTTGCAGGCCGATACCGAAAACGCGGTCAAACAGGCTGGCGGCCAGACGCTGGGCTCGGTCAAGCACCCGCGCGCCTCCAACGACTTTTCTTCATTCCTGTTGCAAGCGCAGGCATCGAAAGCCGAGATCGTGGCGTTGGCGAATTCATCCGGCGACACCACCATGGCGATCAAGCAGGCCAACGAATTCGGCCTGATCAAGGGCGGCCAGAAGCTGGCCGGCTTGTTGATGTTCATTACCGATGTGGACGGCGTGGGACTGGAACAGGCGCAAGGGCTGGTGCTGACCAGCGGCTTCTACTGGGACATGGACGAGCGGACGCGCGCCTGGTCCAAGCGCTACGCCGAGCGCACGAAAGGCCGCGTCCCGACCATGGCGCAAGCCGGCGTCTATTCCGCCGTGCTGACGTTCCTGAAAGGCGTGAAGGAAAGCGGCAAGCTCGAAGGCGATGCGGTGATGACGCAGATTCGCGGCATGAAGATCGACGACATGTTCGCGCGCAATGCCTATTTGCGTGAAGACGGCCGGCTGGTGCACGACATGTACCTGGTCGAAGTGAAAAAGCCGTCGGAATCCAAGGCGCGTTGGGACTACTTCAAGATCCTGCGCACGATTCCCGGCGACAACGCGTTCCGCCCGCTGGACCAGGGCGGCTGCCCGCTGGTCAAGTCCAAGGCGGTCGCCACCAAATAAGCGCGTCGGCATGCGCCCGGCCGGCCCCGTGCAAACGGCGCCGGCCTTTTTGTTTGCGCGCCGTATGCCCGATATCGCATTCAGCCATCTGTCATTAACCTTTCATTTGCGACTTCTAGTATTGCTCGTCCCATTCAGGCACAGCCCCCCAAGCCAGGAATCCACATGAGCAAATCCATCTCCGACAAAATCGTCCGCAACCCCAGCCAGAGCAGCCCTTTCAGCGAAATTCTGGAAAAGAACCTGTCGCGCCGCATGGTGATGCGCGGCGGTCTGGCCGCTGCCTTCGCCACGATGACCAGCCTTGGCCTGGCCGGCTGTAACAGCAGCGATGACGATGACGAACCCGTCGGCGGCGGTGAATCCAACCCCACGCCCGAGGTGCCCGGCGGCGGCACCGACACCCCGGCCCCGACCCCGCTGAAACTGGGCTTTGATTCGCTGCCCACGTCGATGACGGACGCTTGCGTCGTGCCGCAGGGCTATGTGGCCCACGTGTTTGCGCCGTGGGGCACGCCGTTGAACGACAACGCGCAGCCCTGGGATCAGAACGGCAACAACACGTCGAACGACCTGCTGAACTCCACCGGCATGCATCACGACGGCATGCACTTCTTCCCCATCGAAGGCAGCTCCACGGAAGGGCTGCTGGCCGTCAACCACGAATACATCGATCAGGCCGCGCTGCATCCGAACGGCCCGACGCTGGTGGCGGGCAAGCGCCCGGCCGAGGAAGTGCGCAAGGAAATCAACGCGCATGGCGTGGCGATCCTGCATGTGCGCCGCGAAAACGGCCGCTGGAACATCGTCAACAACTCGCGCTACAACCGCCGCTTTACGTCGGCCACCGCCATGAAGCTGGCCGGCCCGGTGGGCGGCACGGACTGGGTCAAGACGCCCTTTTCCCCCAACGGCACGCAAGTGCGCGGCACCAACAACAACTGCGGCAACGGCTACACGCCGTGGGGCACGTACATTACCGCCGAAGAAAACTGGGCGGCCTGCTTCGTCAACACGGGCACGCGCCCCGCGCATCAACTGCGGGTTGGCGTGTCGGGCGGCCCCGCCGGCCGCTACCAATGGGAAACCGCCGCGGGCGACGCGTCGGAAGTGCTGGGCGAATTCGCGCGCTTCAACATCACGGAAACCGCCCTCAGCGCCACGCAAGACTGGCGCAACGAAGTGAACGGCTTCGGCTATCTGGTCGAGATCGACCCCTATGACCCGTCCAGCATCGCCACCAAGCGCACCGCGCTGGGCCGCTTCGCGCACGAAGGCTGCGCGTACAGCAAGCCCGAAGCCGGCAAGCCGCTGGCGTTCTACAGCGGTGACGATTCGCGCTTTGAATACATCTACCGCTTCGTGTCCGAGGCGGTGTGGGACCCGAAGGATGCCGAGCGCACCGACCGCCTGGCCGTCGGCGCCAAATACCTGGACAAGGGCACGCTGTACGTGGCGCGCTTCAACGCCGACGGCACCGGCGAATGGCTGCCCCTGATCGGCACCACGCCCGGCGTGGGCGGCCGCACGCTGGCCGACGAGTTCGGCAGCCTGGACGCCATCCTCATCAACACACGCGGCGCGGCCGACTTCGTGGGCGCCACCCCGATGGACCGCCCCGAGTGGACCGCCACCCACCCGACCAACGGCGACATCTACCTGACGCTGACCAATAACAGCAGCCGCAATGCCGGCACCGGCACCAACCCGCCCAACCCGCGCCTGAACAACGTCAACGGCCACATCATCCGCTGGCACGACGAAGCGGGTTCAACCAAGTTCGAGTGGGATATCTTCGTGTTCGGTTCCGACGCAGGCGCCAACGCCGACACCAACCGTTCGGGCCTGACCGCGCTGAACCAGCTGGCCAGCCCCGACGGCATCGGCTTCGACACGCGCGGCATCCTGTGGATTCAAACGGACAACGGCATCGACGGTGGCCGCAACAACAACGTGGCCCGCGCCACCAACGACCAGATGCTGGCCGTGATCCCGGGCGCGCTGGCCGACAGCACCGGCACGGGTCCCGCCATCAACCCGTCCAACCAGGCTGACCTGCGCCGCTTCTTCGTTGGGCCGAACGAAGCGGAAGTGACCGGCTTTGCGTTCACGCCGGACTACACCAGCATCTTCCTGAACATCCAGCACCCGGCCAACTGGCCGGCGTATGGGACGGATGATGCAACGGTGGCGACCACGGGTACGGTGCGCCCGCGCTCATCGACGGTGGTGATCCAACGCGCCGACGGCGGCCCGATCGGGGTGTGATGAGCGGGCCGGCGCTAGCCGGCCAGCGGCCACACGCCTTCGGTGTGCAGCAGGCGTGCCATGGCGTTTTCCAGGATGCCGCGGGCCTGGCCCGCGGCCTGCTGCAACGCCAGGTGCAATTGCGCGTCGGCTTCGGTGCGAATCGTGGTGCTGGCACAGAACCGGTAGAGCACCACCACGGCGCTCGTCTCGGTGGCGTCGCGCGCGCGCTGGATAGGCGCAAGCGCATCCGCGTCCAGCTCGGAAATCTCAACAATCAGCACGTCGGCATGGCGCGGCAGAGACCCCGCGTCGTCCACGCGCGCGCAGCCGCCGCCCACGTGAACGTCGCATCGGAAACGGTACAGGACCGCCATCTGGCGGCTTTGTGCCTTCCGGACAAGCCCGTCAATTTTCTATGGTGCCCCTGGCGATAAGAAGCAGTGAAGCAGAAAGAGGTGCTTATGGACACGCAAGAATTGGTCGCGCAGATGATTGTCAGAACATCTCCCGCGCGACGCTTCGAGGACTGGCGGAAGTCCTGGCCGCGTACGCCGCCTGCATTGAGTCGATTCAACATAAGCTCAGCGTGCAGGAGCTGGAAGACCTGATCGATTTGGGCGCGGACTTTTACCGGACGCTGGCCCGTGCCGAAGACTACCGGCGAGGACGCGAATGACGTAGTTTTCCCCCGCTTGCCCGCGCCTGTCGCATTTGGGATGGGCGCGCTGTCGCTTCCCGGTTTGGCCCTCACGTCTGTGATCCCTAGACTTTGCCTCTGCCGTGAACCACACAGGCAGCAAAAAAAAGGGGAAACATGCAGACCACCGAGTACGAGCGCCTGGACGGCCTTGGGCTGGCCGCATTACTTGAGCGGGGCGAGGTCACCTCCGCCCAGCTCATGGATTGCGCCATTGAACTGGCCACGCAACGCAATCCCGCGCTTAACGCCATCACCTACCCACGCTTTGACGAGTCGCGGCGCATCGCGGCCGAATGGACGCACCGCGGCCCCTTTCGCGGGATTCCATTTCTGCTGAAGGACTCCGGGTTCGCCCATCCGCGATTCCCTTCCAGCCTGGGGTCGGCGCTGTTCAACGACGCCACCTACGCATACTCGGCCACGGTGGCTGACCGCTTCGAGGCAGCGGGCTTTATCCCCTTCGCGCGCACCACGGTGCCGGAATTGTGCATGGCCGGCACCACCGAGGCCCTGCGCAACGGCGCGGCCACGCGCAACCCATGGGATCGCAGCCGTTCCGCCGGCGGCTCCAGCGGCGGGGCGGCGTCCGCCGTCGCCGCGCGCATCGTGCCCGTGGCGCATGGTAGCGACGGCGGCGGCTCGATCCGAATCCCGGCGGCCTGCTGCGGCGTGTTTGGACTGAAAGCATCCAGGGGCCGCGTCCCGATGGGCCCGATGCGAGGCGAAGGCTGGGCCGGCATGTCGACGGACGGCGTGTTGAGCCTGTCCGTGCGCGACACGGCAGCGTCGCTGGACATGATCGATGCCTATGAGCCGGGCGCGCCGTACGCCTCGCCGCCCAAGCCGCGGTCCTTCCTGGACGCCGTTCGCGAGCAAGAAGTCCGCCCGCTGCGCGTGGGCATTTTGCGCACCGCCTGGAATGGCATCCCTATCGCCCCCGAATGCGACGCCGCCGTCACGCGTTCGGCCTCGCTGCTGGAAAGCCTGGGCCACCACGTCTTCGAGGCCCGCTTGCCGGAGATCGATTACGACGGCTTCGTCCATGCCCACGGCAGCATCCTGGCCAGCAACATCGTGGTGGCGGTGGATGCGCGCCTTCGTGTGCTGGATCGCGCCTTGCGCGACGGCGATCTTGAGTCCGTCATTCTTGACGGTTATCACGTCGGCAAGACGCTGGACGCCGTGGCGTACATCGATGCCGTCTCGCGCCTGCATGCGGTGGGGCGGGCTTTCGCCGCCGCCATGACCGACGTGGATGTATTGCTGACGCCCACGCTGGCGCAGCTTCCCTGCAAGCTTGATTACCTGGCATTGAATTCCTCGGACGGGCTGGGCTTTCGCGACTACCGAACTCGCGCCTCGACGTATTCCACTTTTCTCCCCGTCATCAACGGCGCGGGCTTGCCCGCCGCCAGCCTGCCGCTGTCATGGACGGACGAAGGCCTGCCCGTGGCCACGCAATTGATCGGCCACTTCGGACGCGAAGACGTCTTGCTTGAACTCTCGGCGCAGCTGGAGCGCCTGGCCCCGTGGGCCGCGCGCAGACCGCGGTTCGGCTGATCGGCGGGGCTTGTCGACCAGCCTCGCCCCGTTTCGCCTGAGTCACCCTCACCTTTGAAGGTATCGGTATGAAAAAAATGATCCCTGGCATGGGCCGCGTTCGCGCGCCCGCTGCTTTTGCCCCCGCCCTGCTTTGTTCCGCCGCGCTGATGGCAACGCTGGCGCCTGTCAGTCCGTTGCAGGCCGAAACGACTGCCAAGATCGTCATGCAGGCGCCGCTGCGCGTGATCGACCCGATCTTGACGAACGCCTACATCACCCGCAACCACGGCTACATGGTTTTCGACACCTTGTTCGCCTTGGACGCCACCGGCAAGCCGCAGCCGGAAATGGTGGAAAGCTGGCAGGAAAGCCCCGACCGCCTGACGGTTACGCTGACGTTGCGCCCGAACCTGAAGTTCCATGATGGGTCGCCTGTCACGGGCGAAGACGTCGTCGCTTCGATCAAGCGCTGGGCCGAGCGCGACGTGCTGGGCCTGCGCTTGATGGCCGTGACCCGCAGCCTGGAAAGCCCCGATGCCGGCACGGTGGTGTTCCAACTGAAGCAGCCGTTCGGCATGCTGATCGAGGCGCTGGCCAAACCTGCCTCGCCCGTACCCTTCATCATGCCCAGGCGCATCGCTTCGGTGCCCGTCTCGCAGGCGATCACAGAGGTTATCGGCTCAGGTCCGTACAAATTCGTCGCGGCGGACTTCCAGCCGGGCGTCAAGGCCACCTACGTCAAGTTCACGGACTACGTACCGCGCAAGGAGCCGTCCAGCGGCTTTGCCGGCGCCAAGGTCGCCATCGTGGACCGGTTGGAACTGGTCAACATCTCGGACGCCCAAACCGCCGTGAATGCACTGCGCCGTGGCGAGATCGATTTTGTGGAAGACGTGCCGCCCGACCTGATGCCGCAGTTGGAAGGCGTCAAGGGCGTGGCGCTGAAATCCTACGGCGACAGCACCAACATTTTCACGATGCGGATGAATTGGCTGCAACCGCCGTTCAACAACGTCAAGGTACGCCGCGCTGTGCTGGCGGCCGTGTACCAGGCCGATTATCTCGATGCGCAAATCGGCGACCCGAAGATGATCAAGTTGTGCGGCGCCGTTCTGAGCTGCAACTCGCCGTACGCGTCCGAAGACGGCGCCACGCAAACGAAGCAGCCGGACCTGGCGCATGCCAAGGCGCTGCTGAAGGAAAGCGGCTACGACGGGAGCAAAGTTGTGATTCTGCACCCAACCGACCTGCCCGTTCTTGCCAGCCTGGCGTCCGTGACGGCGCAAGCGCTCAAGACCATCGGGATGAATGTCGAGATCCAGTCGATGGACTGGGCGACGTTGCTGTCCCGCTATTCCAAGAAAGATCCCGTGGCCCAAGGCGGCTGGAGCATTTTCCAGACCGGCTTTACCAGCCTGGACCTGATGAACCCGCTGACCAATCCGAATCTGGACGGACGGGGCACGGCGGGCTACGTCGGCTGGTCGAAAAGCGAGCAGATGGAAACGCTGCGCGATCAGTTCGCCGAGACCGACGATGCGGCCCGCAGGAAGGAAATCGCCCTGGCGATCCAGAAGCTCAATTACGAGCAGGTGTTCTTCATCCCGCTGGGCACGTATTCCAAGATGAAGGGCTACAACGCCGCCAAGCTGGGACGCATGACGGACGCGCAGATTCCGCTGTTCTGGTAGCGCGCCATGATTGAACTGATCTTGAAGCGGCTGTTGGCGGCAATCCCGGTGATGCTTATCGTCGCCACGGTCGTGTTTCTTTTGCTGAGAATGGCGCCGGGCGATCCCGCCCGCGTCATCGCGGGCGACATGGCAAGCGAAGCGTCCATCGCGCAGATCCGCACCGAAATGGGCCTGGACCAATCCTTGGGCACGCAGTACCTGCGCTGGATGGCGGCGCTGGTCCAGGGCGACCTGGGCCACTCCATCCAATCCAAGCAGCCCGTCACCACCCTCATCAAGGCGCGGCTCGGCCCCACGTTTTCCTTGGCGGCATGGGCCATCCTGCTCACGATAGCCACGGCCATACCGCTTGGCGTGCTTGCCGCATGGCGGCATCGGGGCCTGGCGGATCGCGGCATCATGGCCGCGGCGGTATTGGCATTCTCGGTGCCCGCCTTTGTCGTGGCGTATCTGCTGATATTGCTGTTTTCGGTCACGCTGAACTGGCTGCCGGTGCAGGGATATTCACCGCTTGAAGCCGGGGTGGGCCAGTACGCGCAGCACCTGTTGCTGCCCACGGTGACGCTGGCGATGGTGTTTGTGGCGTTGATCACGCGCATTACGCGGGCCAGCTTGCTGGACGTGCTGGGTGAGGACTTCGTGCGCACCGCTCGCGCCAAGGGCGTCACCGAACGCGTCGTGCTGTTTCGCCATGCGCTGCGCAATGCGGCCATTCCGATCGTCACCATCGTCGGCGTGGCCCTGACCACGCTGATCAGCGGCGTAGTCGTGACCGAGACGATCTTCAACATCGCAGGCGTCGGTCGCTTGATCGTGGACTCGGTGCTGGCGCGCGACTATCCCGTGGTGCAAGGGACCATTCTGTTCTTCTCGTTCATCTACGTGTTCGTAAATCTGCTGATCGACATGGCTTACGTCCTCCTCGATCCCCGCATCCGCTACTGACGCGGACGACCCGGAGCTACCCGATGTCCACCTCACCTGTCTCTATCCTGCCGGCCGCGCCGCCGCCCCCCCGCTGGCGCCAGGCCGCCCGCGCCGTCCTGCATGACCCCGTCATGCTGGGATCGCTGCTGCTGCTTTTGCTGCTGGTGGCGCTGACCATCGGCGCCCCGCTCCTGGCATCGCACGACCCCGGCGCGCTGACACCCCGAGCACGTCTGCAAGGTCCGTCCGACCTGTATTGGCTGGGCACGGACTCGCTGGGTCGCGACCTGCTGTCGCGCGTGCTGTACGGCGGACGCTTGTCGATCACGCTGGCCGCGCTGGTCAGCGCCATCTCGGTCGTGGCCGGCCTCGCCATCGGTCTGGCGGCCGGCTATGTCCGGCGACTGGATGCGCCGGTGATGCGGTTGATGGACGGCATCATGGCCATCCCCGGCCTGCTGCTGGCCGTGGCCATGGTCGCGCTGGGCGGCGCCAACATCCTGACCATGGTCATCGCTATCTCGATCCCCGAGATACCGCGCGTGGCGCGGCTGGTGCGTGGCGTGGTGCTGTCCGTGCGCGAAGAACCCTACGTTGAAGCCTCGGTGGGTTCGGGCACGCCGGCGCTGAAGGTGTTGTGGCGGCACATCCTGCCCAGCACCATCAACCCGCTGGTGGTGCAAGCCACCTTCGTCTGCGCCGCTGCCATCCTGACCGAAGCCGTGCTGGGGTTTCTTGGGCTGGGCTTTCCCCCGGAAATCCCCAGCTTGGGCAGCATCATCGCGGAAGGGCGCCCGTTCTTCCAGCGCGCACCGTGGATCGTGCTGGTGCCCGGCGTGTTTCTTGCGCTGCTGATCCTGGCCGTCAACATGTTCGGCGACGCACTGCGCGACCGGCTTGATCCCCGTCTATCACGTAAAACCAAGGGCTGACGCCATGAACCCAGTATCCCGGACGCAAGCCATGCCCGACGGCAGCGCCGCCGCCCCCATCCTGGACATTCGCAACCTGAAGGTGCGGCTACCCGGCGGGGGAGATCGCCGCTATGCGGTGGACGACGTGTCGTTCACCGTCCATGCCCGCGAAATCGTGTGCATCGTAGGCGAATCCGGCTCGGGCAAATCCGTGACGTCCAGCGCCGTCATGGGCCTGTTGCCCAAGGGGGTGCTGGCCCTGGAGAGCGGCCAGATCCTGCTGGCGGGTCGCAACATCACACATGCCGGGCGGGACGAACTGCAAAAGCTGCGCGGCAACCGCATGGCCATGATCTTCCAGGAACCCATGACGGCGCTCAACCCGCTCATGCGTGTCGGCGACCAGATCGCGGAAGTGTTCGAGTTCCATGCCAAGGAACTCGCCCGCGAGACCGTCGACAGCCGTGTGCTGGCGCTGCTGTCCGACGTACGGCTGCCGCATCCCGAGACGCTGCGGCATGCCTATCCCCATCAGTTGTCGGGCGGTCAGCGCCAACGCGTGATGATTGCCATGGCCTTGGTGATGGAGCCTGGCCTGATCATCGCCGATGAACCGACCACGGCGCTTGACGTGACCTCCCAAGCGCAGGTGCTGCGCCTGCTTAACGACTTGCGCGGTCGCCACGACAACGGCGTGCTGTTCATTACGCACGATTTTGACGTGGTCGCGGAGATTGCGGATCGTGTGCTGGTGATGCAAGCCGGCCATATTGTCGAACAAGGCACCGCCGCCGATGTGCTGGAACGCCCCCGGCACCCGTATACGCAACGGCTGCTGGCGGCCCGTCCGCGCGGCGATTTCCGCGCCAAGGCGTTGACGCCGTCGCAGCCGCCTGTGCTGGAAGTGCGCGACCTGGCCCTGCGCTTCGAAACCAAATCGCTGTTCAAGTCCAAGCGCCGCCGCGTCGACGCGCTGGGCGGTGTATCGCTGCAATTGGAACGCGGCGAAACGTTGGGCATTGTTGGCGAATCCGGGTCGGGCAAGACCACGCTGGGCCGCTGCCTGGCACGCTTCGCCAAGCCCACGTCGGGCGAGATTCTGATCGACGGCAATGCGGTGGGCAAACTTACCGGTCGCGATGCGCGCGGCTATTGCAAGCGCGTACAAATGGTGTTCCAGGACCCGTTCCGTTCATTCAATCCACGTCGCAAGGTCGGCCGCACGCTGGCGGAAGGCCCGCTTAACTTTGGCGCGGATGCCGGGGACGTCCACGCGCGGATGCTTGAAATGCTTGAGCTTGTCAGCATGGACTCCGGCGCGCTGGAGCGGTTTCCGCACGAATTTTCGGGAGGCCAGCGGCAGCGACTGTCGATTGCGCGCGCGTTGATGATGGAACCGGAAATCCTGATCGCGGACGAAGCGGTCTCTGCGCTGGATGTGTCGGTGCAGGCGCAGATACTGGATTTGCTGGAATCGATACGGGATCGGCTGGGCGTAAGCATCCTGTTCATTACGCACGATCTGCGCGTTGCGGCGCGGCTTTGCCATCGCATCGCCGTGATGCAGCGGGGCAAGGTGGTTGAGATCGGCACGGCGCGCGACGTGTTCCTGCGCCCGTCCAGCGACTACACGCGCGAGCTGCTGGCGTCCATTCCCGGCTATGCGCCCGCGGCGTCCGCCTAGGGTTCCACCGCGCGCAGCAGGCGGCCCAGGTGTCCGCTACTGGAAAACCCCAGTTCGGCGCTGACTCTTGCCACCGGTTCGCCCATCGCGATCCGTTGCCGTGCCGCCTGGGCCAGCACCCTGCGTCTCAGGGCTATAGGCGACTGGCCATAAGCGTCCAGGCAAGCCCGCTGCAGGGTGCGGGTGGTGGCGCCCAGCACGCTGGCGGACTCCGAAATGGCCGGCAGCGGCTGTCCTTCTTCCAGGCGGGTGCGCAACAGTTCCATCCATTGGCGAGCCAAGGGCAGCGGCGCCGTCGACACGCTAGCCTGAGCCTGCTGCCGATGATTGGCGTCAAGCTGGGCGATCAACGCCTGGATCAACATGGGCAACGCCGATGCCGACAACGCGGGTTTCCACAGCGCATCCAGCATGGCCTGCGCCGCGCCATCCAGCTGCAACACGCCGCCTGCCTGGCAGGCGCGCAACAATTCGGGGGCCAGGTAAAGCTCTCCGTGTTGCTGCGCGACGCTCTCGGCGCGCGTGCTGTGTTCGACGTGAGACGGTAGCAACAAGGCTTGCCCGCGAACAAGACGGCACCGCCGACGCGCCCCTTCTTCGTCCTGCCAGGCACTATCGAGCGCCCCTGCGCGCGGCCACAGCAACATGGCGCAATCGTGCTCGTGCCAATGAAAGGCGTAGCGCGGCTGGCGACTGGCCGCCAGGGCGAAGCCGGTCTGCGCGATCAAATCCTGTTTGGACGAAAGTGGGACGGAACGCTTCATGAAGGGCGAGCGGGACGTAATGTGCGCCGGGGGGATTCCCGGCAGCGGCAAGAATGGGCGTTGGGCCAGTATCCGCGCGCGACCGCTTTGGCGCAAGCCCGACGCCGGCGGGGTGTTCTGGCTGTCGCATGCGGGATCAGCCGATGTCGCACCGTGGTTCGCCGGTGGCCCGGCGCCTTTCTACGATCTGGTCATTCAAACATTACAAGGGGAACTTCATGAATCGCGTCATCACATCCGCACTGCTGGCCAGCGCGCTGCTGGCCTTGTCGCCTGCTGGCGCGTGGGCCGACTCGACGTGGCCCGACAAACCCATCACCCTGATCGTGCCCTTTCCCGCCGGCGGCGGAACCGATCTGGTGGTGCGCACGTTGCAACCGGCCTTGACGCGCCAATTGCAGCAGTCCGTCATCATTCAGAACGCCGGCGGCGCGGGCGGCACGGTGGGTTCGGGCCAGGCGGCCCGCGCCAAGCCCGACGGCTATACCGCCCTGGCGGTAACGACCAGCACCACCGCGCTAAGCGCCAGCCTGTACAAGAACCTGCCGTACAAGCCGCAGAAGGACTTCGACTACGTGGGCTTCATCGGCACGTCGCCCTATGTGCTTGCCGTGCAGCCTGCCTTGAAGGCAAGCAGCGTCGCCACGCTTGTCGACGCGTTGACAGCGCGACGCAGCGGCACGTATGCCTCGGTGGGCGCGGGCACGGTATCGCACCTGCTGGGCGAGATGTTCAAAAAAGACAAGCAGCTGGACCTGACCCACGTACCGTATCGCGGCGCGGCGCCCGCCTATACGGACCTGATCGGCGGACAGGTCGACATCATGTTCGATAACCCCGTGGGGCTGGCGCCGTTCGTCCAAAGCGGCAAGTTGATTGCCGTGGCCACGACGCGCGCTACCCCCATCCTGCCGTCCGTACCCACTTTTGCCGCCCAGGGCATGCCCGGCTATACGCAATCGCTGTGGTACGGGCTGGCTTTTCCAAAGGGAACGCCCCCGGCAATCGTGCAAAAGATGAACGTTGCCCTGAACGCCGTGCTGCGCGATCCGGCCATTGCGGCCGACCTTGCGGCCAAAGGCGTCGATGTCCGCCCCGACACGGCCGAGGCGTTGACCCAGACCGTCTCTCACGACCTTGCCTTCTGGGGCAAGCTCATCACCACTACCGGAGTCCAGTTTGACTGACCACCTTTGCATCCGCGCACCCGCGCCGCCAGCCGCCGGCGATGCAGTCCTGCTGCGTGTATTCGTTGATCCCTTACAGGGACTGGAAGGCGGCAACCCCGTGCCCCTGGTACTTGACGCGCAAGAGATGGCGGCAAGCGATATGCAGGCGCTGGCGGCCCATCACGGCCATGAGTCTTCCTTTGTGGTGCCCACCGTCCGCGAGGATCACCTGTGCCGGTTGCGCTTTTTCGTGCCTGGCCACGAAATGGAGATGTGCGGCCATGCAACGGTCGGTACGTTGTGGGCGCTGCGGCAATGGGGGTTGTGGACCACGCCATGTACGCGAGTGCAGACTCTTAGCGGCAGCGTGGATGTCGAATGGGACGCCACCCGCAACCGCGCCTGGATATCGCAACCCGCCGTGAAAACCTCCGTATTGCCTGAGGAACAATGCCGCGCGATCGCATCGGTGCTGCGGATTGATTCAGACCTGGCCGGGCTGCCTGTGATCAACGCCAGCACGAGCCGCGTGAAGACGCTTATCAGGCTGCCCGACGTGGCGGCGCTGAACGCGCTGTCGCCGGACTTCGCCGCCATGCGGGACCTGTGCGAAGCCATTGGTTCGACGGGCCTGTATCCCTATGCCCTGACCGACGACGGCGCGAGCGCGCGGCAATTTCCCAAGGCGTCGGGCTACCCGGAGGACGCCGCCACGGGCATTGCGGCAGCAGCCTTGTGGGGTTATCTCAATGAAACCGGCAGCGTGCCGCCGGATCAGGTGTATACGGTGCGGCAAGGCGTGGCCATGGGTTCGCCCTCGGCTATCCAGCTGCGTGCCCGGGACGATGGCGCGGGCTGCTGGCTAAGTGGCGATACGCGATGGATGGCATGAAGGAGCGGTGACGACCCGGCCTTGAACGGCCTGACCTTGAACGGCCCGACCTTGGACGGCCTGACCTTGGACGACCCGGTGTTACACCGGGCGGTTCGCTCTTTCGGTTGGGGCATCGACCCGCAAGATGCAAAAAAGCCGGCGTCGCTGTCGCGATTCCGGCTTTTGCTGCTGTTGGTGTCGAGAACACCACCAAAAATTCGACCACAAATGAGTGGTCGGGGCGAGAGGATTCGAACCTCCGACTCCTGCGTCCCGAACGCAGTACTCTACCAGGCTGAGCTACGCCCCGATTCAGTGAATTTGCCCACGCTGAAAAACCGCGCTGACAAACTCGTACTACCAACTTAGCGGCGCTCAGTGCTACCAAGTTTTTTCTTTCCGCTGCATGTCTCGCGACTGCTCCGGCGGCTATGTTCTGGTGACTTTGCTCTGGTGACTTTGCTTTCGCTTTCCACCTTCGCTTTCCATCTTCGCTTTCCATCACCGCCGTTTCAACAGCGACCGCTATTAGAACCTATATTCCGCTTTTTTGAAAATCAGGTTTTGCTTTGGCTTCTGCGTTTAGCTTTTGCTTCTGCGTTTAGCTTTTGCTTCTGCTTCTGCTTTTAGCTTCAACCATTCACCCGCTTTCAAACCAGCTTGCTACGCCCCAACTTCAGCGCCGCTGTGGATATCGGCTTCAGCGATCTCTATTCACCGCGAAAGCGCAGAATTCTAGCAGAGAATTTAGAAAAGGCGAAACGGGGTAGATCGACAGCGCTTCGCGAGCCCGATCCGCTTCGGCCACGGCGGCCAGGCGGGCGTGTTCCAGCGCGTCGGTGGCCTGGATGGCTGCGGCCACGGCGGCGAAATCGGCGTCGCCCGTCTTGATGGCGTCGCGGATCAGTTGTTGTTGTTCGGGCGTGCCCACTTCCATCACGCGGATCAGCGGCAGCGTGGGCTTGCCTTCGCGCAGGTCGTCGCCCACGTTCTTGCCCAGCGCGGCGGCGTCGCCGCTGTAGTCCAGCACGTCGTCAACCAGCTGGAACGCGGTGCCGACGTGGCGGCCATAGGCGGCGGCAGCGGCTTCCTGTTCGGGCGTGGCGCCTGCCAGCACCGCGCCCACCTGGGCAGCAGCTTCGAACAGCTTGGCGGTCTTGTAGCGCACCACTTGCAGGTAGCGGTCTTGCGAGACGTCGGGGTCGTGCACGTTCAGCAACTGCAAGACCTCGCCTTCGGCGATAACCGTGGTGGCTTCGGACAGGATGCTCATGATGCGCATCGAGTCGGCTTCGACCATCATCTCGAATGAACGCGAATACAGGTAATCGCCCACCAGCACGCTGGCGGCGTTGCCGAACACGGCGTTGGCCGTTTCGCGGCCACGGCGCAGGTCGGATTCGTCGACCACGTCGTCATGCAGCAATGTTGCGGTGTGGATGAATTCCACGACGGCGGCCAGCAGTTGGTGATGCGTGCCTTCGTAGCCCAGCGCGCGCGCCACCATCAGCACCATGGCCGGGCGCATGCGCTTGCCGCCCGCGCCAATGATGTAGTCGCCGATTGTGCGGATCAGGACTACGTCCGAATTCAGCCGTTCGCGGATGACCGCGTCGACAGCCTTCATATCGTCAGCAATGGGGGCAATAAGCGCGGGGAGATTCAAGACGTATCCGACAAGTGAAACGAGCCGCATGGGGCTCTTACCGCTGGGCCGCCAGGAATGGCGGGGGATTCGACCAGCGATTATACGGGGTGTGACGGCGTCGGGGGGGGCCCC
>NZ_JBLVOL010000046.1:15725-27371 GCF_053543755.1 Achromobacter semiaridum
GCCGGCGGCGGGGCGGCCCGCTGCCGCCCCGAAGTTCGCAAGAAGCGCGCGGGCCGCCGCCCTATCGAACCAGGCCGCGCCTGGCCAGGTTGGCGTACAGCGCCCGCACGCCGAACGTCCACGGCGTGATCTCGGTGGCCAACTGCACATCATTGACCAGCGCGCCAATACGCTCGGAAGCGATCTGGACGCGATCGCCCAGCTTGTGCGTGAAACCCGTGCCCGGGCCCTTGCGGTCCTGGCTGGGCGAGAACATCGTGCCCAGGAACAGCATGAAGCCGTCAGGGTACTGGTGATGCGCGCCAAACGCCTGGCGCACCAGGTCCTGGGGGTCGCGGCTGATTTCGCGCATGTGGCTGACGCCGTCCAGCGCGAAGCCGTCGGCCCCGTCGATGCGCAGCGACACATCGGCGTGGCGAACGCTGTCCAAGTCGAAATCGCCATCGAACAAGCGGATGAAGGGGCCGATGGCGCACGACCCGTTGTTGTCCTTGGCTTTGGTCAGCAGCAAGGCGCTGCGGCCTTCGATGTCGCGCAGGTTGACGTCGTTGCCCAGCGTGGCGCCCACGATCTCGCCGCGGCTGTCCACGGCCAGCACGATCTCGGGCTCGGGGTTATTCCACTGCGATTCAGGCAGCACGCCGATCTGTGCGCCGTATCCCACCGATGCCATCGCGGGCGTCTTCGAGAAGATTTCGGCGTCGGGGCCGATGCCCACTTCCAGGTATTGCGACCACTGCCCGCGTTCGACCAATTCGGCTTTCAGCTTGATGGCTTCGGCGGACCCGGGACGCAAGCGGGACAAATCCGAGCCGATCAAGGCCTGCATCCGCACACGGATTTCATCGGCGCGGCTGGCGTCGCCGCCCGCCTCTTCCTCGATCATCCGCTCCAGCAAGCTGATGGCGAACGTGACGCCCGCCGCCTTGATGGGTTGCAGATCGCACGGCGCCAACAGGCGCGGTCCGTCCTGCCCTTGCAAGGTGGCGGCCATCAGCGCGCGCACGTCGCCCAGCGATTCGCCGGCGGCGCCCTTGGCCAGCGTGACGCGATCAGGGCGATCCAGCAAATCGGACACGGTGGGCGTCACGGCGGTGATGTCGAACACCTCGCCGTTGCGCACGACCACGACGCTGGGGCCGTCCACCGGCGCCGGCCGCCACACACGGCCCACTAGTAATGCGCCCGCCAGGTCGGCGGGCAATGCGTTGTCTTGGTTCATAAGTCTCCACGCTTCATGCCGACTGGGCGGCATTTCAATAAAGGTGCAACGAGTCTAGAAGAAGGTCGTTATCATGTCCAACATTCTGAATTGCAGTCCAACAGGTTGGAATAACAAAACGATGACCGCCGAGTACGATGTGCCCGCCATCCGCCGTACCCACGACATCCTGCGCGTGCTGGCCAGCCGCCGCACCCCCGTCAAGGCCGCGGAACTGGCGCAGGCCTGCCAGCTGCCCAAAAGTACGCTGTACCTGTTGCTGGACTGCCTGGAACAACGCCGCTGGGTCGAACGCAAGGACGGCGGCTATCTGATCGGCATCGAGTTGATGTCGCTGGGCTTTGCCTACTTGCGTCACGACGGCCTGCAAGCCGCTTTCCACGAGGCGGCCGGCGAATTCGTGACCCGCTGCAATGAGGTCGTGCAGCTGGCGGCGCTGGATGGCTTTGACGTGGTCTATATCGCCCGCGAGGACGCCCGCCGCCCGGTGCGGCTGGTCTCCGACTTAGGAATGCGCCTGCCTGCCCATGCCTGTGCACTGGGTAAAGTGCTGCTGGCCAGCCTGGAACCCGACGCCCTGGCCGCCAGCGTGCCCGACCCGCTGCCCCGCGTGACGGACCGGACGCTGGCCACACGCGATGCGCTGTATCAAGAATTGGACAAGGTGCGCCAGACGGGGCTGGGCCACGATCAGGAAGAACTGGCCACTGGCCTGGTCTGCTACGCCGCGTACGTGGGCGTCACCCCAACCGGCAAGCGGGTGGCGGTCAGCACGTCGATACCCACCGACCGGCTGAACGACGCCCACCGGCGCGACGTCATGGAGGGCATCCGCCGGGTGGCGCGCCACGTCTGCCAACGCGTGGTGGCGCCCGTCTGAAGCCACGGCGCCACACCTAAGCCCTTAGCCCACAACAGGTTTTTGACTTTTGAAAAGTCACGCGCTAATATTGCGGATTCGGTCAGCAATGCCCGAATTACGTCGGTTGTTCGCGTAAACCCTTTGGGTGCCTAGTCCGGGATATTTCCACCCGGTACCTGGCAGTCAGGCCCCTTTCCTTCTGGCCCGCCGCATGTCAAATGCCGGCACACGGACAGGAAAGCGAACCTTCCAAAGTGGCAATCCCACCCAGCAGGGCGGGCCGCGCGAATGAACCCATTTACCTATTTAAGGAACACCCCATGTACGCGGTCGTAAAAACCGGTGGCAAGCAGTATCGCGTTGCCGCTGGCGAAAAACTCAAGATAGAACAGATACCGGCAGACATTGGGCAAGAAATCACCCTGGACCAAGTGCTGTCCGTGGGCGAAGGCGACCAACTGAAAGTTGGCACGCCCCTCGTCTCCGGCGCTGTGGTCAAGGCAACGGTTCTTGCGCAAGGCCGCCACGACAAGGTCAAGATCTTCAAGATGCGCCGTCGCAAGCACTATCAGAAGCGTCAGGGCCACCGTCAGAACTACACCGAAATCCGCATCGAAGCCATCACGGCTTAAGTAGCGACTCGGTACCACTTAGCAGGAGCTAAACATGGCACAGAAAAAGGGCGGCGGCTCTACGCGAAACGGACGCGACTCAGAATCAAAGCGTCTGGGCGTCAAGACTTTCGGCGGTGAACTGATTCCCGCTGGTTCGATCATCGTGCGTCAGCGCGGTACTCGTTTCCACGCTGGCGTGAACGTCGGCATGGGCAAGGACCACACCCTGTACGCACTGATCGACGGCAAGGTTCAATTCGGCTTCAAGGGCGCGTTGAACAAGCAAACCGTTTCGATCATCGCTGCCGAGTAATCGGACTAGCCACGGTCAGCGCAACGCGGTTTACCGCGTTGCCGAACGGCAAAAGCCCTGTCGCATGCGGCAGGGCTTTTTTGTTTTAAGCTTTTTTGTTTATGGTAATTGGCGAGTAAAGTTTCCAATGCCACCTGGCAGCGTCCCATCGCGGACCGCTGTCCTATTACCCACCACACGCGCAGACACCATGAAATTCGTAGACGAAGCCACCATTGAAGTGGTCGCCGGCAAAGGCGGCAATGGCGTGGCGAGCTTTCGCCGCGAAAAGTTCATCCCCAACGGGGGCCCGGACGGCGGCGACGGCGGCCGCGGCGGCACCATCTATGCCGTTGCAGACCGCAATATCAACACGCTGATCGATTTCCGCTACGCACGCCTGCATCGCGCCAAGGGCGGCGAGAACGGCCGCGGCTCGGACCAGTACGGCGCAGCGGCCCCGGACATCACCCTGCGCGTGCCCGTGGGCACCGTTATCCATGACGCCGAAACCGGCGAAGTCCTGTTCGATATGGACACGCATGACCAAAAGGTCGTGCTGGCTGCCGGCGGCCAGGGCGGCATGGGCAACATTCATTTCAAGTCCAGCTTGAACCGCGCTCCGCGCCAGTGGACCCCCGGCAAGGAAGGCGAACATCGCTACCTGCGCATGGAATTGAAGGTGCTGGCGGACGTGGGCCTGCTTGGCATGCCCAACGCCGGCAAGTCGACGCTGATCACGCGCATCTCGAATGCAAAGCCGAAGATCGCCGACTATCCGTTCACCACCCTGCACCCGAACCTGGGCGTCGTGCGCACGTCGCCGTCGCGCAGCTTTGTCGTGGCCGACATTCCGGGCCTGATCGAGGGCGCTTCCGAGGGCGCCGGCCTGGGCCACCTGTTCCTGCGCCACCTGGCGCGCACCCGCGTGCTGCTGCACCTGGTTGACGTGTCCACGCCCGACCCCGATGCGGATCCGGTCGAGCAAGCCGTGGTCGACGCGCGCGCCATCGTTGAAGAACTGCGCCGCTACGACCCCGAACTGGCCGACAAGCCGCGCTGGCTGGTGCTGAACAAGCTGGACATGGTGCCGGACCCCGAAGACACCAAGCGCCGCTTCCTGGAACTGTATGACTGGAAGGGCCCCGTGTTCGCCATTTCGGGCCTGACGGGCGAAGGCACGCAAGACCTGTTGTACGCGCTGCAAGACTACCTGGACGCCGAGCGCGAAAAGGAACACCTGTCGCGCGACCAGGCGGACGGCACCTATGTGGCGCCGGACCCCCGCTTTGACGACACGCGGTCCGACGCCGACAAGCCTGCCGCGCCGCGCGGCGGTGACGAATAAGCCATAATCGCAGTCCTTTCGATTACGTCTTTTTTCGCCGCAGCCGGCGCCTACCATGTCTGCTGAAACACCCGCCGTTTCCGTCGTCACCCACGCCCAGCGCCTGGTCGCCAAAGTTGGCTCGTCGCTGGTCACCAACGAAGGCCGCGGCCTGGACCGCGCCGCCGTCGCGCACTGGGCCTCGCAAATCGCCGCCTTGCACAAGCAGGGCAAGCAGATCGTGCTGGTCTCCAGCGGCGCCATCGCCGAAGGCATGGCGCGGCTGGGCTGGCGCAAGCGCCCTTCCGTCATGCACGAACTGCAAGCGGCCGCCGCCGTCGGCCAGATGGGCCTGTGCCAGGCCTACGAGGCGGCGTTCGCGGAATACGGCCTGCGCACCGCGCAGATTTTGCTGACGCACGAAGATCTGGCCGATCGCCACCGCTACCTGAACGCTCGCAGCACGCTGTTCGCGCTGCTGCGCCTGGGCGTGGTGCCGATCGTGAACGAAAACGACACGGTCGTCACCGACGAAATCCGCCTGGGCGACAACGACACGCTGGGCGCGCTGGTCACAAACCTGATCGAAGCCGACACGTTGATCATCCTGACGGATCAGCGCGGCTTGTACGATTCCGACCCTCGCAAGAACCCCGGCGCCACGTTCATGTCGCACGCGCAGGCGGGCGACCCGGCGTTGGAAGCCATGGCGGGTGGCGCGGGCAGCGGCATCGGCACGGGCGGCATGCTGACCAAGGTGCTGGCGGCCAAGCGTGCGGCGCACAGCGGCGCGCACACCATCATCGCGTCGGGCCGTGAACGCAACGTGCTGACGCGATTGGCGCAGGGCGAGTGCATCGGCAGCGAACTGCGCGCCGTGCTGCCCGTGTGGTCCGCCCGCAAACAGTGGCTGGCCGATCACCTGCGCCTGCGTGGCCGCGTGGTGCTTGACGACGGCGCCGTGCAGGCGCTGATGCGCGAAGGCAAGAGCCTATTGCCCATCGGCGTGACGGACGTGCAAGGCGAGTTCGGCCGTGGCGACGTGGTGGCTTGCGTGGACAGCCAGGGCATCGAATGCGCGCGCGGGCTCATCAACTATTCGTCGGTTGATACGCGACGCATCCTGCGCCAGCCTTCCTCGCAGATCGCTCGCATCCTGGGCAGCATGACCGAACCCGAGCTCATGCATCGGGATAACCTGGTCGTTCTCTAATCCTGCGGTTCTTGCGGCGGGCTGTGCTGCAACAGGATATAGCCCCATCCGCGCACGGCCAACACCGGCAATTCAATATCGAAGCGGCGCGCCTTGGTGCGCAGCCGCGACACCAGCACGTCCACGCTGCGTGCGCCCTCGCGGGGATTGCACGGAAAGAAGCGATCGCGCCGCAGGCATTGGCCGGGCGCCCTTAACAAGCGGACAAAAAAGTCGCGTTCGGTCAGCGTCAACGGAAGGCGCTCGCCGGCGGGGCCTGACAGCACGCGTTGGTCCAGGCGCCAAGCGGGGCCGTCGGTTGAGGGCGGCAAGAGCCGGCGCCGCACATTGCGCAGCAGCGCATCCCATTCCTCGGGCTCCATGCGGGCCGAACTATAAAAGTCCACGCCTGCCTCCAGCGCCTCGACCCGTTCGCGCGCCGAAGCCACGGGCGACTGCCAGACCACCGCCGCGTCCGGCGCCGCACGGCGCAAGGCCGCGATCAGCTTGGGGACCTCGGCGCCCTGCCCACGCAACACCATCGCGTCGACATCATCTGTGCGTAGCCGTTCGAACAGCTCGTCCGGCGACGCGCACGCGCTGACCCGCCATTGAAAATCACGCAGAGCAGCGACAAAATGATTGCTCGTCATTTCATCAAGTTGCACGACGAACACGTTGCCTCGTTCATGCATGTGTCCTCGCCTCCAAAACTATCACCCAGGTAATGCTTATAACCACCAAAGTAAATCATGAGCAAGCTTCAATCGACTCGTGAAGACATTTTCAGACCGATTGAAGCAAGCCCGTCTTCTGCGTGGTCACACGCAGAAGACGCTCGCTCGTCTTGCGCGAATCTCGCAAAGTGCAATCGCCAGTTACGAAAACGGGCTTCGGCATTCCAGCCGGTCCGTCCGTAAGCTTGCGCAGATTCTCAAGATTGAGCTTGAGTGGCTGGAGACCGGCAAGGGTCCCATGGAATTGCCCATGGAAGGCTATGACCTGTCAGATACGCTGCCCGCAGCGGGCGTTGCCGAGACCATGCCGCGCATGGTCCGACGGCCCCGTCCGCAAGCGCCCTGGCCGTTTCCCAACATTGCGCCGTCGCAATTCGACGGCCTGACACCCGATGACCGCGCCATGCTGGAAGCCCTGACGCAAACCTTCATCGAGACCGCCCAAGCCCGCCGGACGGTCAAACCGCGCGGCCGAAAAATCGGCTGATTCATCCCGCCAATCCGATGCGCGCGACTGCCGCGTCGCCCGTCGCGGGCAAAAAAATATCCGCACCTTTCGGTGCGGATATTTTTCATTCAAGTCCCTGCGATTAGCTGATTTTGCCGTTTTTGCCGCTTCGGCTTATTCGCAGGAAGATCAGCGATCAGGGCTTGGGGGTGGGTGCGGGCGCGGCGCCACCGGCAGCCGGAGCGGGCGGTGCGTCGCCACGGATCTTGGCGGCGATTTCGGACGCGGCTTGCGCCGAGGCCACGCCAAAGGCCAACACGCCACGGTTCAGGGGTTCGGCGATGCTGGGCGCGGCGACCAGTTCCTGATCGATCACCAGTGCCAGGCGGTTGCCGACGTTCTTGGTGCTGACATCCGTCAACTTGCGCGCGCCGGCTTCCGAGAACCGCAGGCCCACGAAGTTCTGGCCTTGGCGGTCTACCAACGCGGCCGCGTCGGTGAGATCCGCGCGCGTCAGCACGGGCACTTCCTGCATGTAGAGTTTGCCGTCGGGCAGCGCGATTTCGCGCAGGCCGGGGCCGGGTTGTTGTTGCGCCAGGTAGAAGTCCACCGAGGATGCGGTGGCCGGCTGGGTCGACTGCTGGCCGGCTTCGGGCGTGGCCGCGGCGCCGGACGATTTCGTCGGGGCGGTCTTGCAACCCGCCAGCGCCAACGTCACGACAACCAGGGCGGGCGCCAATTTGCGTAGGGTCAGTTGCATGCTCGATTCCTTCTTTTAAGTTAGCTATGCCCGGCGAGTCGATGGCAGGCCGGGCGTTTTGGTTGAAAAAAGTGTACCGAACCTAAATGACGGTGTCGCCGCAGACTGAATCCAAATGTAAAGCAGTAATACCAGCTCTCGGCGGCGAACGATCTTTGAATGATTTCATGCGCGCAAATCATCACATGCGCCGGGCGACGTTGGCGCGATCTATACTTCGGGCTCGCGCAGGGGTACTCGTCCCGCCTTTTCAGGCGGCGCCGGGTTGAGAGAGTCCCTTCGTACCAGTACGGATAATGCCGATGCTGGGAGCCGTATTTCCGCCTGGCGTCGCTGCACGCCAGGTGGAAGTCCATTCCCGATCGGCTCCAACCACTTGCTTGGAGCTTTCCATGAACGCCAATCCCAAATTCCTGGCCGCTACCGCCGAAGTCGACGCGGCGGCCGTCGCACCGCTGCCCAGATCGCGCCGTGTGTACGAGACGGGCTCGCGCCCGGACATCCGCGTGCCATTTCGCGAGATCGAGCAGGACGACACGCCGACCATGTTCGGCGGGGAAAAAAATCCGCCGCTGACCGTCTACGATTGCAGCGGCCCCTACACCGACCCCGACGCCAAGATCGATATCCGCCGCGGCCTGCCCGAGCTGCGCCGCGCCTGGATCGAGGAACGCGCCGACACCGAAGTGCTGTCCGGCCCGACCAGCGATTACGGCAAAGAACGCCTGACCGATCCGAAGCTGACGGCCATGCGATTCGACCTGCAACGCCCGCCACGCCGCGCGAAGGCAGGCGCCAACGTGTCGCAGATGCACTATGCCCGGCGCGGCATCATCACGCCCGAAATGGAATTCGTGGCGATCCGCGAAAGCCTGCGCCGCGAGCACTACCTGCAAACGCTGCGCGACAGTGGCCCCGATGGCGAAAAGATGGTCAAGCGCCTGCTGCGCCAGCACCCGGGCCAATCGTTCGGCGCCGCCATCCCCGCCGCCATCACGCCGGAATTCGTGCGTGACGAAATCGCGCGCGGGCGCGCCATCATCCCGGCCAACATCAACCACCCTGAAGTCGAGCCCATGGCAATCGGCCGCAACTTCCTGGTGAAGATCAACGCCAACATCGGCAACTCGGCCGTCAGCTCGGGCATCGGCGAAGAAGTCGAGAAGATGACGTGGGCGATACGCTGGGGCGGCGATACGGTGATGGATCTGTCCACCGGCAAGCACATCCACGAAACGCGGGAATGGATCATCCGCAATTCGCCGGTGCCCATCGGCACCGTGCCGATCTACCAGGCGCTGGAAAAGGTGGACGGCAAGGCCGAGGACCTGACGTGGGAGATCTTTCGCGACACGCTTATCGAACAGGCCGAGCAAGGCGTGGACTACTTCACGATCCACGCGGGCGTGCGCCTGCCGTTCATTCCGATGACGGCGGACCGCATGACGGGCATCGTGTCGCGCGGCGGGTCGATCATGGCCAAGTGGTGTCTGGCGCATCACAAGGAGAGCTTCCTGTACGAGCGCTTTGAAGACATCTGCGACATCATGAAAGCGTATGACGTCAGCTTTTCGCTGGGCGATGGGCTGCGCCCGGGCTCGGGCTACGACGCCAATGATGAAGCGCAATTCGCCGAGTTGAAGACGTTGGGCGAACTGACGCAGGTGGCGTGGAAGCACGACGTGCAGGTGATGATCGAGGGGCCGGGTCACGTGCCGATGCACCTGATCAAGGAAAACATGGACCTGCAACTTGAGCACTGCCATGAAGCGCCCTTCTACACACTGGGCCCGCTGACCACCGACATTGCGCCGGGCTACGATCACATCACGTCGGGCATCGGGGCTGCGCTGATCGGTTGGTACGGCACGGCGATGCTCTGCTATGTGACGCCGAAAGAGCACTTGGGCCTGCCCAACAAGAAGGACGTGAAGGACGGCATCATCACGTACAAGATCGCGGCGCATGCGGCGGACTTGGCCAAGGGCCACCCGGGCGCGGCGATCCGCGACAACGCGTTGTCAAAGGCGCGCTTTGAATTCCGCTGGGACGATCAGTTCAACTTGGGCCTGGACCCGGACACCGCCAAGGAATTCCACGACGAGACGCTGCCGAAGGATTCGATGAAGGTAGCGCACTTCTGCTCGATGTGCGGCCCCCATTTTTGCAGCATGAAGATCACGCAGGACGTGCGCGATTATGCGGCGGCGCAAGGCGTCAGCGAGAAGGACGCCTTGCAGAAAGGCATGCAGGAAAAGTCGGTGGAGTTCGTGAAGAAGGGCGCCGAGGTCTATCACCGGCAATAGGCGCGGGTGGCAGCCGCAGCGCGGCCGGCTCCGGGAAGGGAGCGCAGGCCGCGCGCGCGGGAACCGGCGCGGATCAAGACAGTGGCAGTGTTGCCTTACAGCAATTTGCCCGGGTTCATGATCCCGGCCGGGTCCATTACCTTTTTAATGTCACGCATCAAGCGCAGCTCGATGGGGTCCTTGCTGTGCAGGAAGTGGTCGCGCTTGAGTTGGCCGATGCCGTGTTCGGCCGAGATGCTGCCGCCGTAGCGGTTGACCTCGTCCAGCACCGCGTCGGTAATTGCCGCGCCATTCACGGCCACCCAGTCACGCGCCGCGCCGGCGGGGCGGGACAGGTTGTAGTGCAGGTTGCCGTCGCCGAAGTGGCCGAAGATGAACGGGCGGATATCGGGAAACAGCGCGCGCACGCGGGCCTCGGCGGACACCATGAATTCGGGAATGCGTTCGATGGGCAGCGACACGTCGTGCTTCAAGTGCGGGCCATCGGCACGCTGCGCTTCGGAGATTTCCTCGCGCAGCTTCCACAAGGTCTGCAATTGCGCCATCGATGCCGACACGGCGGCATCCAGGCACAAGCCGCGTTCCAACGCCGTGCCGATCACGTTTTCCAGCAAGGCCGTCAGTCCGGCTTCGTCGGCGGTATCGGCAAGCTCGATCAACACGTAAGCCGGGTAGCGCTGATCAAAGGGTTCTTGCACGCCTTCGGCATGCGTCAGCACCAGGTCCAGGCAGTCGCCAGAGAAATACTCGAACGCCTGCAAGCGCGCGCCGCACTGCTCGAACAGAATCTCGAACAGTTGCAGCGCCTGCGCGGGCGACTCAACCGCCGTCAGCACCACGGAACGCACGTCGGTACGCGGGAACAGCCGCAAAGCCACCGCCGTGATCACGCCCAGCGTGCCCTCGGACCCGATCAGCAACTGCTTCAGGTCGTAGCCCGTGTTGTCCTTGCGCAGCGTGCGCAGGCCATTGAAGATTTCGCCGGTGGGCAGCACGGCTTCCAGGCCCAGCACCAGCTCGCGCGCCATGCCGTAGCGCACCACGTTCACGCCGCCGGCATTGGTGGCGACGTTACCGCCGATCTGGCTGGAATCTTCCGCCGCCAGGCTTAGCGGTAACAAGCGGCCGGCATCTTGCGCGGCGCGGCGCAGGTTGCCCAGAATGGCGCCCGCTTCGGCCACCAGCGTGTTGGCCACCGTGTCGATGGAACGCACGGCGTTCATGCGGTCCAGACTTAGCACGACATTCCTGGCGCTGCCGTCGGGCGTGGCGCCCCCGCACAGGCCGGTGTTGCCGCCGCGCGGCACGACCGGCACGCCTTCCTGCTGGCACAACGCCAGGCAGGCAGCCACTTCGGCCGTGTTGCGCGGGCGCACGACGGCTTGGGCGTGTCCGTTATACAGGCCGCGCCAATCGGACAACCAGGGCGCGATGTCGGCTTCGGCGGTGAACACGGTGTCGGGGCCCAGGGCTTGGACCAGGCGTTGCGAAAAGTCGGATGCGTTCATGAGTTGGGCGTGGCTGCGGGAAAAAGTTGATCGAGTTGCAGGCGGGTGGCCGCCTGCTGCAAATGACGGACGGCGGCTTGCCGGGCACGGTCGGGGTTGCGCGCGCGGATGGCTTCGAACACGGCGACATGTTCCTGGTGCACGGCAGCGGTCAAGCCGTCGTGCAAGCGGCTGTTGGATCGCGCGGTGCTGACGGCCAGGCGCAGCTGGCGGTTCAGGTACTGCAACAGGTCCTGATAGCTGCGGTTGTGCGTGGCGGCGGCAATGGCGACGTGAAAAGAGATGTCGTGCTCAACGCCCTGTTCGGGGTGCTCAAGGTGCGCTTCAAGCGAAGCCAGCGCTTGCGCCATGGCGGTCAGGTCGGCGGCGTTGCGCCCC
>NZ_JBLVOL010000046.1:27445-31801 GCF_053543755.1 Achromobacter semiaridum
CCCCCCCGCGCCGCCTTCCAGTTCCATGCGCAGTTCATAGACGTTGGCCAGTTGCTCGCGATTGACGGCGATGCCGCTCGACACCTGGAACCCCTGCCCGCCGGTACGCGATACGACGGTGCTGCCCGACCCCTGGCGGCTTTGGATCAGGCCCTGCGCCCGCAGCCGTTCGGTGACTTCGCGGATCACGGCGGCGCTGACGCCGTATTGGTCCGCCAGCACGCGGCCGGGCGGCAGCTTGGCGCCAACAGGATGCACGCCGTCGGCGATATCCGTGGCGATCTGCTGGGCGACTTGTTCAGTCAGGGTGAGGCTTTTGGTGAGCATCGGCCGATTATAGACAACCTTTCAGGTTATCTGATAACTTTTGGCCGCGGGCAGGATAGCGGCGCGCGATGCCGGGCTGCCGGTGCGGCCAGGGCTGCTGCGGCTCTTGCCCGCCCTCAGGCTGCCGCCGTCGCGCTGTCGTCGCCGGCTACGGTGGCTTCGCTCATCGGCGTCACCCCGCCGTCGACTTCGCAGCAGCGCCCCCCCCTGGCTTTGGCGCGGTACAGCGCGGCGTCGGCGCAATCCAGCACCGCCTGCGGGTTGCGATTGCCGGCCGAAATGATCGAAATGCCGATCGACATCCCCACAATCACCCGCGTACCGTCCGCCAGCGCAATGGGCTGCAAGGCGTCCAGCAGCAGATGTTCGCCCAGCCGCAACGCCGCCGTGGCGTCGATGCCAGTCACCAGCACGATGAATTCATCCCCGCCGATCCGGGCCGCTACGTCGTCCACCCGCAGCATGGCGCGCATGCGCCGGGCGATCGTGGTCAACACCAGGTCGCCCGCGGCATGCCCGTAGGTGTCGTTGATGCGCTTGAAGTCGTCCATGTCCATGTAGAGCAGCGCCGCGTCGCTGTCGTGCCCGCGCGCGCTGGCGCAGACGCGCTCCAGGGCCACTTGAAGGCCGGTGCGGTTGGCCAGCCCGGTCAGCGCGTCTTCATTGGCGCGGCGTTCGCTGGCGCGTTCGGCCAGCATGGTGGACACCAGGATGCGGTTCAGCCGATGTGATGCGATGGTCATGCTGACCAGGTAGAACGGAATCTGGATAAAGACGATGGCCGTAACGATTTCGCCCGTGAACAAAGCGCCCAGGCACATCGGGCCCAGGCTCAGGAAGATCATGGCGGCTACCAGCCGGGGCGCGCCATAGTTGCGAAAGCAGATGCCGCCCGCCATCGCGCCGCAAGATATGCCCGCCAGCGTTGCGGCCAGCCAGTCGCCGTTGATGAAGGTGATGAAGACGCCATAGCCCACGCTGAACGCCCACAGCAGCGCCAGCAGAATGTAGAGGTCGGTATGGGTGTTGCCGCCCTTGGGCGCGGCGCGCAAGGCCGCGCGCAGGATCGTGACGCGCACGATGGCCAGCACCACTTCCAGCAGCAGCCAGGATACGTACAGGGGTTCGGGCCGCCGCCAGGTCACCACGCCCGAAATCATCAGGGTGTTGATGACGCCGCCGGCAAAGATGGGCAGCGTGCCGAACAGGCTGGCGATCAGCGCGGCGCGGATGTCCGCGGGCGTATCCGGCCCGGAATGGGTAAGCCAGCGCGTCAGGCGCCACTTGGGCAAGCTGAACTTCAGTCCTGTTTCCACGCCGTCACGTCCACATTGCCGCCTTTGATTTCGGTAGGCTGGCTGGCGTTATAGCAGGTATTTCAGGCCTTTAATATTGTCCGCAAGGGCAATAAGGGCACACCGGACCGCGGAATTCGCGTTGCGAAAAAGCCCGTTTCAGCGCCCGCGATGGCCGCAAACGGCGCATTCCGGGTCCCGCTGTACGTTGACGCTGCGCCATTGCATGGTGCGCACATCCAGCCAAAGCAGCCGACCCGACAGGCTTTCGCCTACGCCGGACAGCAGCTTCAGGGCTTCGGCGGCCTGCATGCTGCCGATGATGCCCACCACCGGGGCAAAGACGCCCATGGTGGCGCAGTTGGCTTCCTCGACGTCGTCGGCTTCCGGGAACAGGCAGTGGTAGCACGGCGCGTTGTCGTCGCGCAGGTCGTACACGCTGACCTGCCCGTCAAAGCGGATGGCGGCGCCCGACACCAGCGGCTTGCGATGCTGCACGCAAGCGCGGTTGATAGCGTGGCGGGTGGTGAAGTTGTCGGTGCAGTCCAGCACCAGGTCCGCCGCGGCAACGGCGTCGGACAACGCATCGCCTTGCAGCCGTTCGACCCGGGCGTGCACCCGCGCCTGCGGGTTGAAGGCGGCCAGCATGTCGCGCCCCGACTCGGCCGTGTGACGGCCGACGCTGGAGGTGGTGTGCAGAATCTGGCGTTGCAGATTGCTGAGCTCGACGGTGTCGTCGTCAGCAAGCGTGATGTCGCCTACGCCGGCAGTCGCCAGGTAGAGCGCGGCGGGTGAACCGAGTCCACCCGCCCCCACGATGAGCACACGCGCCGCCAGCAGTTTTTCCTGCCCTTCGATACCCAGCTCGTCCAGCAGGATGTGGCGGGCGTAGCGCAGCAGTTGCTCGTCGTTCATTTGTCCTTGTTGGGCTCGACTCCGGTCGGCGTGATCTTCATGCGCGTGGGAGTGCCGCCACCGGCCTTGGCATCAGCCTTGGCCTGGGCGCGCGCCGAACCCTTCTGCACCGGCTTGCCGGCCAGCACGTTCAGCGCTTGTTGCAGTTGGAAGTCGTCCTTGCCGCCGAATTCAAACACCTTCGTCGGCACGTCCACGTTGTCTTGCGCCGAGTTGGACTTCACCTCGTTGGCGGTCTCGGGGTTGGACAGGTGGCGTTGCAGGTCGGCTTCGCGCGGCAGGCGGAACAGGTCGCCGTCGGCTGTGTCGGCAACAACGTAGTCGGGTTCGATACCGGTGGCCTGGATGGAACGGCCGCTGGGCGTGAAGTAGCGCGAGGTCGTCAGCTTGACGGCGGTGGATTCGGACAGCGGCAGGATGACCTGCACCGAACCCTTGCCGAACGTGCGATTGCCCAGCACCTTGGCGCGCTTGTGGTCTTGCAGCGCACCGGCCACGATTTCCGAAGCCGAAGCCGAACCGACGTTGACCAGCACCACCATCGGAACCGTCTTGGTCCAGGCCGGCAAGCCGGACAGGTAGTTGCTTTCACCGCGAGCGTATTCCGACGGCGTGGCCAGATACTTGTGGCGAGCGTCAGGCGTACGGCCGTCGGTGGACACCACCAGGGCATCCGGCGGCAGGAACGCGCCCGACACGCCGATGGCGCTGGTCAGCAAGCCGCCCGGATCGTTGCGCAGGTCCAGCACCAGGCCCTTGGGGGCTTCTTTTGCGCCCAGTTCCTTCAGTTGCCTGGCCAGGTCGGAACCGGTCTTTTCCTGGAATTGGGCAACGCGGACGTAGCCGATGCCGTTGTCCAGCATCTTGCTGCGCACGCTGCGAACCTTGATGACGTCGCGAACGATCTTCAGCACGATGGGCTGGGGACGGTCGGCGCGCATGATGGTCAGCGTGATGGGCGACTTGGGCGCGCCACGCATGAGCTTGACCGCATCGTTCAGGGTCATGCCCTTGGTGGGCGTGTCGTCGATCTTGATGATGAGGTCACCGGCCATCACGCCGGCGCGCGCGGCGGGCGTATCTTCGATGGGCGAGATGACCTTGACGAAGCCGTCTTCCGCGCCGACTTCGATACCCAGGCCGCCAAACTCGCCTTGGGTCGCCGTCTGCATTTCACGGAACGCGTCGGCATCCAGATAGGCCGAATGCGGGTCAAGGTTTGAAACCATGCCCGAGATCGCGTTGTCGATCAGGGTCTTGTCATCGACCGCTTCGACATAGTTGTTCTTGATGGCCGCGAAAACATTGCTCAGTTGCCTGAGCTCGTCCAAGGGCAAAGGGCTGCCGCGCTGGGCAACTGCCGTCACCCCTACGCTAAGCAATACGCCAGCCACCGCACCGATGGCAATCAGACCGAAACCGCGAAACTTGCGAGTGCCCATGCACACTTCCCGAATTTTGTTTTCGCCGATGGGGGTTTGGTAATTTACCAACGACTTGTACCTACCAACCTACTGGGCCAGCCACTGGGCCGGGTCCACAGGAGCGCCACGATGGCGAATTTCAAAGTATAGGCCGGATTCCACTTGGCCGCCGGTTGCCCCTACCGTAGCAATAGTATCGCCACCTGTCACCGAATCCCCCACCCGTTTGAGCAGACTTTGGTTGTAAGCATAGACCGTCAGGTATTGCTGCCCGTGATCCACAATGATGAGGTTGCCGAAACCGCGCAGCCATTCGGCGTAGACCACCGTGCCCGGCGCCACCACTTTGACCGGTGTGCCCTCGGGCGCGCGCAGCACCACACCGCGCCAGACGC
>NZ_JBLVOL010000046.1:31821-35481 GCF_053543755.1 Achromobacter semiaridum
CCAGACGCCGCCGTCGGGGCGGTCGACCCCGAAGCGGCCCTGCACCTGGCCACGCACCGGCATGGCCAGGCCATGCTTCAGGCCGCTGCCGCCGCCCACGGGCGGAGCGGCGCGGGTCTGCTGCGCCGATGCGCTGCGGGTTGGAGTGGTCTCGGCCTCTGCGGGTTCCGCCTTTTTTGGAGGATCTTCCGATTTGGCGGATGCCTGGGCCGGCGCCTGGCTCGGCGTCTGGTTCGGATCCGTCAGGCGCGTGTGTTTTTGTTCAGCAGGACGTAATCCGGCGGCGTCCGGATCGGCGACCGCGACCGGGCCACGGCTTTGGCGCGACGCCGCTTCGACCTGTTCGCGCGCCCGGGCGGCATCGCTGGCATCACGGCTATCGCGATCGCGGCGGGCGGCGATTTCGGCGGCCCGCTTGCTATCAGCCTCGGCTTTCTTGCGGGCCTCTTCGGCGCGGCGCTCGGCTTCGGCGCGCTTGCGGGATTCTTCAGCGGCGCGGCGCGCCTCTTCAATGCGGCGGGCCTCTTCGGCCTTCTTGCGCGCCTCTTCCGCCTTGCGGGCCTCTTCGATCTGCTTGGCAATGGCCGCGTCCAGATCGGTGATCAGGCGCGACAGGCGCTGGTCATCACGCCCCAGCTTGTTGGCTTCGGCGCGCTGGGCGGCGATCTGCCCTTCCAGTTGCGCCAACAGCGTGGCGCGTTCTTTTTGCTGCCCCACCAATGCAGCCTTCTGCTCGGACGTTTCCGCCACGACTTTTTCAATCTCGGCACGACGGGCGTCGGCGCGCGTTTGCAGCGCGGCCAAGCGGTCGATGTCGGCCCGCAGCGCCTTCACGGCATTGGCCCGCGCCTGCGACACGTAGTCCAGGTAGCCCAGATTGCGACCCAGCACCTGGGGATCGTCGCCGGACAGCAGCGCCGTCCAGGGCGACAGGCCGCTGGTGTATTGGGTACGAAGCTGATCGGCCAGCTCGGTACGGCGCTTGGCCAGCACCGTTTCCTGCACGCCGATCTGCTTTTCAAGACTGCTCAGATCCGTCTGCGCCTGGCGACCGGCGTCGGCCAGTTCCCGCAGGCGCAGATTGATCTTCGAGATGGCCGATTCCGACTGCTTGAGCGCGTCGGCGGCTTCCTTGCGGGCGGCTTCGCGCCCGTCGATCTCTTTTTGCAGATTCTCGATGCGGTCGCGCAGTGCCGCCTGCTGACGCTCGGCGTCAGACTGGCGGCCGGCAAGGTCGTTGGGCGCGGCGCGAGCCGATAGCGCCCCACCGGTCAACATGACCGCCAACAACAACCCTGCCGTGCGACGCATAGAGATATCAGTCCTTCTTAGCCTTGCCTTGAGCGGCAACCGCAGCCATGGCCGCCTCGATCTCGGCGGCATCGCCCAGATAATAGTGGCGGATCGGGCGCAGGTCATCATCCAATTCGTAGACGAGGGGTTGGCCGGTGGGGATGTTCAGGTTGACGATGTCGTCATCGGACACGTTGTCCAGATGCTTGATCAGGGCGCGCAGGCTGTTGCCGTGGGCGGCGATCAGCACGTTGCGACCGGCGCGGATGGCCGGGGCGATGGAATCGTTCCAGAACGGCAGCACCCGGTTCACGGTGTCTTTCAGGCACTCGGTGGCGGGCAGCTGGTCGGCCGGGATCTTGGCGTAGCGGCTGTCGAAACGCGGATGGCGTTCGTCGTCCAGTGACAACGGTTCCGGGGCGATGGCGTACGCGCGGCGCCAGATCAGGACTTGCTCGTCGCCGTACTTCGCGGCGGTTTCAGCCTTGTTCAGGCCTTGCAGCGCGCCGTAATGGCGTTCGTTCAGGCGCCAGTTCACGCCCACCGGGGTGTACATCGCGTCCATGGCGTCCAGCGCGATCCACAAGGTGCGGATGGCGCGCTTGAGCACCGACGAGTACGCCAGGTCGAAGGTATAGCCCTCTTTCTTGAGCAGTTCGCCGGCTCGGCGAGCCTGTTCGCGGCCGGTTTCGGTCAGGTCGACGTCGGTCCAGCCGGTGAAGCGGTTTTCCAGATTCCACTGGCTTTCGCCGTGGCGCATCAGAACAAGTTTATGCATGGTTTGGCACGCTTTCCGCGCGGGTTAAAGTTAAAGGATGGTTAAAGAATGCGCTCATTTTATAATTGAGTGATTTTGCCCTTGATTTTGCCCCGGCGCACTCGTCCAATTCCCTGGCGCGGCGCCCGCGGGTTGGCCGAGGGTTCGCCCATATCCGGCTAGCTGCCGCACTTCAGGATGACCCGTGGATCTTTTGCAATTTTTGCTCGATAAAAACAACGTCTTCATCGTCGGCGTCGCCGTGATCTCCGGCGTGATGCTGGCGATTCCCGCCCTGCGCAAGGGGCGCAGCGGCTCGGCCGTCAGCACTGGCGAGGCCATCCAGATGGTGAACCAGCGCAACGCCGTGTGGGTGGACGTGCGTCCCGTCGAACAATTCCAGGCGGGCCACATCGCCCAGGCACGAAATGTGCCGGCAGCCGACATCGAACAGAAAGCCGCCTCGCTGCCCAAGAACAAACCGCTGGTTGTGGTTTGTGACAACGGCCGCGATTCGGCCCGCGTGGCCGCCAAGCTGCGCGCCCAAGGCTTTGCCGACGCGGTGCCGCTGGACGGCGGCATGCGCGCCTGGTCGGCCGCCAGCCTGCCGGTCACCCAAAAGGGCTGAACCGGCGCTGTCCCATCATCAATCTTGAATCTATCGAGGAGCGCCTATGAATAAAGTCGTCATGTACAGCAAGGACTACTGTCCCTATTGCTCACGCGCGAAGGCCCTGCTCGAGCAGCGTGGCGTGACCGACCTGGAAATCATCCAGATCGACCGCGATCCGTCACAGCGCGATGTCATGATCGAACGTACCGGCCGACGCACCGTGCCGCAAATCTTCATCGGCGATACTCATGTCGGCGGTTGCGACGACCTGATGGCCCTGGACCGCTCGGGTGGCCTTGCCCCCCTGCTGAACGGCTAATCGCCTCTACTTTTGCCCCCTCCACCAACGGAATCACTCATGGCTGATCAAGACCAAAACACCCAGCAAGAAGGCGGCAACGACGCGCCCTCGTTCAACCTGCAACGCGTCTACCTGAAAGACCTTTCGCTGGAAATGCCGAACGCGCCTCACGTCTTCCTGGAGCAAGAAGCGCCCCAGGTTGAAGTCAGCATCACCGTGGGCGGCCAGCGTCTGGCCGACACCGTGTTCGAAACCACGGTCACCGTCACCGTCACCACCCGCATCAACGACAAGGTCGTGTACCTGGTCGAAGGCACGCAAGCCGGCATCTTCGAAGCGGCCAACATCCCTGAAGAACAGCTGGATCCGCTGCTGGGCATTGTTTGCCCGACGATGCTGTACCCGTACCTGCGCGCCAACATCGCCGACGCGATCACGCGCACCTCGATGCCGCCGCTGCACCTGACCGAAGTGAACTTCCAAGCGTTGTACGAACAGCGCCTGGCCGAGTTGCAACAGCAGCAGCAAGGCGCCGCCAACGGCAACGGCAATGGCAATGGCAGCGATTCGGGCATCATCCTGCCCGCCAGCGCCACCCGCCAGTAAGCGCGTCCGCCCCGATGAACCATCCCGCTCTGCCGCGCTTGCGCGTTGCCGTCCTGGGTGCGGGAAGTTGGGGCACCGCGCTGGGGGGGG
>NZ_JBLVOL010000046.1:35501-38564 GCF_053543755.1 Achromobacter semiaridum
CCAGCCGCCGCCACCCCACCGTACTTTGGGCGCGCGACGCCGCGCAGGCCGCCGATATGGCCGCCTCGCACGAAAACGCGCGTTACCTGCCGGGCATCACCCTGCCCCAGTCCCTGAATTTTTCGTCCGATCTGGACGCCACGCTGCGCAGCCTGCAAGCGGACGACGCGCGTCGGCTGATCGTGCTGGGCGTGCCCGTGGCCGGCCTGGCCGCGACCTGTAGTGAATTGGCCCGCCGCCTGCCGGTGCTGGGCCTGCAAGACACCCCTATCGTCTGGACGTGCAAGGGCTTTGAAGCCGACACGGCCAGGCTGCCCCATGAGATCGTGCGCGAGGCCCTGCCCGGCGCTATCGGCGGCGCCTTGTCCGGCCCGTCCTTTGCGCGCGAAGTGGCCCAGGGCCTGCCCGTGGCGCTGACCGTGGCCAGCACCCATACCGCCTTGCGCGATGCCACCACCGCCGCCTTGCACGGCGCGGCGCTGCGCGTCTACGCCAGCTCGGACCTGGTTGGCGTGGAAGTGGGCGGCGCCCTGAAGAACGTGATCGCCGTGGCCTGCGGCATCGGCGACGGGCTGGCGCTGGGCACCAACGCGCGCGCCGCCCTGATCACACGCGGCCTGGCGGAAATGACGCGCTTTGGCGTCGCGCTGGGCGCGCGCGGCGAAACGTTTGCCGGGCTGACAGGCCTGGGCGACCTGGTCCTGACCGCCACCGGCGAACTGTCCCGCAACCGCCGGGTGGGTCTGGAAATCGGCGCCGGACGCAAGCTGGCCGACATTCTGGCCAGCGGCATTACGGCCGAAGGCGTGCGCTGCGCGCGCGCCGCGCGTGACCGCGCCCGGGCCATCAATGTCGAACTGCCCATCACCGAAGCCGTCTGCGCCGTGTTGTTCGACGGCGTCGCCCCCATGACCGCCGTGTCGGCCCTGCTGGCGCGCGCCCCGCGCGATGAAAGTGCGGACGCCAGCGGCCCCCTGGACGAATCGCTGGGCGGCCATCTTTGATTTCTTCCTGACAACAAAAAACCTGCCCCATCCGAGGAGACATCCTTCATGACGCAAACCCGACAATTCCGGGTCGGCCCGCTTCTGCGCGGCCTGTGCCTGAGCCTGGCCGCCGTGTTGCCGGCCGCCGCCCACGCCGACTGGCCGGATCGCCCCATCCACATGGTGGTGCCGTTTCCGCCGGGCTCGTCCCCGGACATCCTGGCGCGCACGATTTCCGAGCCGCTGTCGCAGGCGCTGGGCCAGCCCATCGTGATCGACAACAAGCCCGGCGCGGGCGGCAACATCGGCACGCGCGTGGTCTCGCAGGCCAAGCCGGACGGCTACACGCTGCTCTACACGATCAACGGCCCGCTGGTCACCGCGCCCACGCTGTACAAGAAGACGCTGGGCTACGACCCGATCAAGGACCTGGCGCCGGTCAGCCTGGTGGGCACCAGCCCCAACGTGCTGGTCGTGCCGGGCGGCCTGAAGGTCGACAACGTCCAGGACTTCGTCAAGCTGGTCAAGGGACGCGGCAATTCGCTGAACTACGGGTCGGTGGGGCCGGGAAGTTCGGCGCATCTGGCGATGGAGATGTTCAAGGAAAGCGCGGGCGTGGACCTGGCGCACATCCCCTATTCGGGCTTCCCCCAAGTCATTACCGCCATCATCGGCGGCGACGTGCAGGCCGGCTTCATGGTGCCGGCCATCGCGGTGCCGCAAGCGCGCGACGGCAAGGTCAAGCTGCTGGCGGTGACCAGCCTGCAACCCAGCGAAGCGCTGCCGGGCGTACCGACGATGGCCTCGCAGGGTTATCCCGACTTTGAAGCCATTTCGTGGAACGCGGTGCTGGTTCCGGCGGGCACGCCCACGCCCATCATCGAACGGCTGAACAGTGAACTGGCGCGCGTCATCAGCAGCGACGCCGTGCGCAAACAGTTGGCGTTGCAATACTTCACCCCGGCCCCGTCCACGCCCGAAGCCCTGACCACGCGCATCAAGAATGAAAAAGCGCGCTGGGACCAGGTGATTGAGAAGCTGAAGCTGTCGCTGGATTGAAGCGTCGGTGGCCGGGCCCGGTGGGGTCCGGCCAGTCCTGATGACCGGCCCACGTCGCGCGGGCCACAACGGGGTCCCCTGCCACCCCGAGACGGTCGGAATCCGACCCCGGTCTTTGCGCTTGGCGCCGCCGGCTTACGAGCCGCCTTCGAATCCCTGCTGACGCCAGGCTTCGAACACCGTCACCGCGACGGCGTTGGACAGGTTCAAGCTGCGCTGGCCGGCGCGCATGGGCAGCCGCAAGCGCTGCTGGGGCGGAAACATCGCCTGATGTTCGTCCGACAACCCGGCCGTCTCGCGGCCAAACACGAACACATCTCCCGGCTTGAACGCCACGTCCGCCACGCTGCGCTGGGCGTGCGTGGTCAGCGCGTAGATGCAAGACGTGTCCGCGCCGGTGTCATCCAGCGCATCCTGCAAGGTGTCGTGCACCCGCACGGGCTGCCACTCGTGATAGTCCAGCCCGGCGCGCCGCATGCGGGCGTCATCCAGTTCGAATCCCAGCGGGCGCACCAGGTGCAATTGCGCGCCCGTGTTGGCGCAGAGCCGGATGGCGTTGCCGGTGTTGGGGGGAATCTCGGGGCAGACGAGGATGACGTGGAACATGGCGGTAGGAAGCTGAAGCTAAGACGACTGGCGGCGCCAGAGTGGCGGCGTGGCGGAATTGTCGCCGATTTGGGCCCGGCAAGCCTGCCGCTGGTGATCAGGGCGTGCGGGCGGCCACCAGCACCGTCACACCGGCCGCGCCGGCTGCGATCAAGGCGGTGGCGGCGGCTTGCACCGTGCTGCCAGTGGTCATCACGTCATCCACCAACGCCACGTGCCGGCCGCGCACCATCGGGGTAGCGCCGAACAGGCCCGCCACCACGCGCCGCCTGGCGCGGCGACCCAAGCCCGTCTGCCGGGGCGTCTCGCGCAGCCGTCGCAACGCTTGGCGCGCCAACGGCACATCCAGCTGCGGGGCCAGGCTGCGCGCGATCTCTGCCGCGGGGTTCATGCCGCGCGCGCGTAGCGACGC
>NZ_JBLVOL010000047.1:0-16331 GCF_053543755.1 Achromobacter semiaridum
CGGGTCGCGGCCCGGGGCGGCGCTGGCCGGCAGCGGCGGCGCGCCCAGCCGGATGATGTCGATTTCGGGGCAGCCGGCGGCCAGCATGTCGGCAAAGCTGTGGCGGCGCCACAGCCAGCCCGGCGCCAGCGCGGCCGACAGCAATGCGGACAACGAGACGCGCAGCCGTTGCAGACCGCTTGCGCGGGTGCGCCCCACGACGGCTTTGGTGATGTTGTGGCGGCGCACGTAGCGCACAACGGCATCCACCATGTCGCCGCCCGCCAGCGTTTCCGTGCGCGCGCCCAGGCCGTCGGCCAGCGCCAGGCTGCGCTGCATGCGCTCTTGCTCGGCCTGGGGCGTGGGCGCCGCGCGCGGCGTGTCGATGGTGACCACGTGCAGGTCGCACTCCAGTTGCTGGCTCAGGCGGTGGGCGCTGCGGATCACGTATTCCGCGTCCGCATCCGGGCCGATGCAGGCCACCACGGCTTCGCGCGTGCGCCACACCGAATCAATGGCGCGGTCGCGCCGGTAGGCTTGCACGTCGTCGTCCACGTGGTCGGCCGTGCGGCGCAGCGCCAGTTCCCGCAGCGCGATCAGGTTGCCCTTGCGAAAGAAATTGCGCGTGGCGTGGCGTGCCTGCTCGGGCAGATAGACCTTGCCTTCTTTAAGGCGCCGCAGCAGTTCATCGGCCGACAGGTCCACCAGGATGACCTCGTCGGCGGTGTCGAAGACCTCGTCCGGCACGGTTTCCCACACGCGCACGCCGGTGATGCTGCCCACGGCTTCGTTCAGGCTGTCCAGATGCTGCACGTTCAGCGTGGTCCAGACGTCGATGCCGGCGGCCAGCAATTCGTGGATGTCTTGCCAGCGCTTGGCGTGGCGCGATCCCGGCGCGTTGGAATGCGCCAGTTCGTCAACCAGCACCAGCGCGGGGCGGGCGGCCAGCGCGCCGTCCAGGTCGAATTCGCGCAGCACATGGCCGCGGTACGCCACGTCTTTCAAGGGCAGCGACGCCAGCCCATCCAGCAGGCTTGCCGTTTCGCGGCGGCCGTGGGTTTCGACAATGCCGGCCAGCACGTGCACGCCTTGTTCGGCCTGCGCGCGGGCGGCCACCAGCATGGCGTAGGTTTTGCCCACGCCGGCCGATGCGCCGAAGTACACGCGAAGCTTGCCGCGCACCGCCTGGCGCGCGGCATCGTCCAGCGTTTTCAAGAGCGCGTCGGGATCGGGACGCTCGCCAGCAATGTCAGCCATGAAGCGCAAAGTGTGGGGTGGAAAAGGCTGGCGCTACTATACGCCGCGCCGTCATGGCGCAGGGCGCGATGCATCCAGCGCCAGGTTCAACGTCAACACGTTGACGGTGGGGTCACCCAGCACGCCGATCCAGGGCTTTTCGGTGTGCGCCTGAATCAACGCATCCACTTGAGCGCGCGGCAGATGACGGAGGCGCGCCACGCGCGCGGCCTGATAGTTGGCGGCGGCCGGGCTGATGTGCGGGTCCAGCCCGCTGCCGGACGCGGTGATCAGGTCCACCGGCACCGGCGTGGAGTTGTCCGGATCGGCCGCCTTCAAGGCCGCGATGCGGTCCTGGATGGCTTGCGCCAGCGCCGGGTTGCGCGGGCCCAGGTTGGACCCCCCGGAGGCCGCGCCGTTGTACGGCATGGGCGCGGTGGCCGACGGACGGCTCCAGAAGTACCGCGGTTCGCTGAACGCCTGGCCGATCAGCGCCGACCCGACCACCTTGTCGCCCTGCGTGATGAGCGAGCCGGCCGCCTGGTGCGGGAACACCACGGCGGCCACGCCGCGCGTCAGGAAGGGGTAGGCCAGGCCGGTCACGAGCGACAGCGCGGCAAAGATGACCAGCGCGGGGCGCAGGATGCCGCCTTGGCGGGCCGGGATGGGGGCAGTGGTGGCTGCGTTTGGGGAAGTTGTGGCTTGCATGATGAATTCCTTGAATGGGGCAGGCTCCAGGCCGGCTCACCGGCGGGCGCGAGGCGCGCGCCGGGGGCCGGTAGTGGCTGGGTGCGGGTTATGTCGGGGGCACGACTGACGCGGGCTACGTGCTTATGTTGCGGGCCGGGCCGCGCCAGGCCGGGCCACGCCAGGCCGGCGCGGGCGTCACGCCCACCCCAGCGCGGCCAGCACCATGTCGACCAGCTTGATGCCGACGAACGGCACCAGCAGGCCGCCCAGGCCGTAGATCAGCAGGTTGCGGCGCAGCAGCACCGAGGCGCCCAGCGGCCGATAGCGCACGCCCTTGAGGGCCAGCGGAATCAGCACCACGATGATCAGCGCGTTGAAGATCACGGCCGACAGAATGGCCGAGGCCGGCGTGGCCAGCTGCATGATGTTCAGCACGTTCAGCTGCGGGAACACGGTGGCGAAGGCGGCCGGAATGATGGCGAAGTATTTGGCCACGTCGTTGGCCACGCTGAACGTGGTCAACGCCCCGCGCGTCATCAGCATCTGCTTGCCGATTTCGACAATTTCGATCAGCTTGGTGGGGTTTGAATCCAGGTCCACCATGTTGCCGGCTTCCTTGGCGGCCTGCGTGCCCGAGTTCATCGCCACGGCCACGTCGGCCTGCGCCAGCGCGGGTGCGTCGTTGGTGCCGTCGCCCGTCATCGCCACCAGCCGGCCTTCGGATTGATAGGCGCGAATCAGCTTCAGCTTGGCTTCGGGCGTGGCTTCGGCCAGGAAATCATCCACGCCGGCTTCGGCGGCGATGGACGCGGCGGTCAGCTTGTTATCGCCGGTGATCATCACCGTCTTGATGCCCATGCGGCGCAGCTCGGCAAAGCGCGACTGGATGCCGGGCTTGACGATGTCTTTCAGTTCGACGACGCCCAACGCGCGATTGCCGTCGCTGACCAGCAGCGGCGTGCTGCCGCGCCGGGCTACGTCTTCGGCTTGGTGCAATACGGCGTCGGGCACGCCGGCGTCCAGCGCCTTGAGCCAGGACTGTACGGCGTCTATCGCGCCCTTGCGGATCATCCGTACGCCCAGGTTCACGCCGCTCATGCGCGATTGCGCGGTGAACGGGACGAATTCCGCGTCTTCAACACGCGCGGCCGGGGCGTGCGTGGCCTTGTCGGCCAGCGCCACGATGCTGCGTCCTTCAGGCGTTTCATCAGCCAGCGAAGCCAGCCGGGCCGCGTCAGCCAATTCGCGAGCCGACACGCCCGGCGCGGGCAGGAAGGTGGACGCCTGACGGTTGCCGAAGGTGATGGTGCCAGTCTTGTCCAGCAGCAGCACGTCAACGTCGCCCGCCGCTTCAACCGCGCGGCCCGAGGTGGCGATGACGTTGGCGCTCATCATGCGGCTCATGCCCGCCACGCCGATGGCCGACAGCAGCCCGCCGATGGTGGTCGGAATCAGGCATACCAGCAGCGCCACCAGCACCGTTACGGTGACCGCCGCGCCGCCGCCCGCCGCGCTGACCGCGTAGATGGAGAAGGGCATCAGCGTCACGACCACCAGCAGGAACACCACCGTCAGGCCCACCAGCAGGATGGTCAGCGCCAATTCGTTCGGCGTCTTCTGGCGCTTGGCGCCTTCGACCATGGAGATCATGCGGTCCAGAAAGCTCTCGCCGGGGTCGGCGGCGATGCGCACGAAGATCCAGTCGGACAGCACGCGGGTGCCGCCGGTAACGGAAGAAAAGTCGCCGCCCGATTCGCGGATGACGGGCGCCGATTCGCCGGTGATGGCGCTTTCGTCCACCGAGGCCACCCCCGCGATCACCTGGCCGTCGCCGGGGATGGTTTCACCGGCTTCGACCAGCACCACGTCGTCCCGGCGCAGCAGGCCCGACGCCTGGCTGACGGCCTGGCCGCGCCATTGATCGGGATGCGCGTCGCGCGCGTCGGCATCGCGAAAGTTCTTGAGCAGGCGCGCGTTGATGGTGGTGCGCAAGCCGCGCAGCGTCGCCGCCTGCTGCTTGCCGCGCCCTTCGGCCAGGGCCTCGGCGAAGTTGGCGAATAGCACCGTGAACCACAGCCACACGGCAATGGCCAGGATGAAGCCGGCGGGGGCTTCGGCCTGGCCGCGCAGGGCCATGACCCATAGCACGGTGGTCAGGATGCTGCCCACGTACACGACGAACATGACGGGGTTCTTCAATTGCGCCGCGGGTGACAGCTTGCGCAAGCTGTCCAGCAACGCGGGCGCGACCAGCGATCGCGACCACATGCCGAAAGGGCGCTCTTGCGGGGTGACGGCGGGCGCGCGGGCGGCGCCGCCGCCTGCGCTTGAGGTTTGCATTTCAATCTTGGCCATGTTGTTTCCTAGCCTGTTGCATTCAAGGTTGCAGGTGTTCAGCGACCGGCCCCAGGGCCAGCGCGGGCACATACGTCAGCGCGCCCACCAGCAGCACCGCGCCGATCAGCAGCACCACGAAAAGCGGGCCGGTGGTGGGCATGCTGCCGGGGCCGGCGGGCAAGCGCCGCTTGGCCGCCAGCGAGCCGGCCATGGCCAGCACCGCCACGATCACGGCAAAGCGGCCAAACCACATCGCGATGCCCAGCAGCACGTTGTAGAAGGGCGTGTTGGCCGATAGCCCCGCAAACGCGCTGCCGTTGTTATTGGCGGCCGATGACAGCGCGTACAGGATTTCCGAGAAGCCGTGGATGCCCGGGTTGAGCACGCCCGCCCGGCCCGCCGATACCGACACGGCGAGCGCAGTTCCACCCAGCACCAGCAACGGGGTGACAAGGATGATGATCGACACCATCTTCATGTCGTAGGCTTCGATCTTCTTGCCCAGGTATTCCGGCGTGCGGCCGATCATCAGCCCCGCGATGAACACCGCCAGCACGGCGAAGGCCAGCATGCCGTACAGCCCGGAGCCCACGCCGCCGTAGACGACTTCGCCCAGCTGCATCTGCAACATCGGGGGCAAGCCGCCCATGGCGCTGAACGAATCGTGCATGCCATTTACCGCGCCGCAGGATGCCGCCGTGGTGATGATGGCAAAGAGCGACGTGGCGGCGATGCCGAAGCGCGATTCCTTGCCTTCCATGTTGCCGCCCGGCGTCAGGGCCGTCATGGCGCTGTCCGCGCCTGCTTGCGCCGCCATGGGGTTGGGCTGTTGTTCGAAGTAGGCGGTGGTCAGCGCAAACACGGCAAACAGCACCGTCATCGCGGCCAGGATGGCGATGCCCTGCCGGCGGCTGCCCACCATTTCGCCAAAGGTGAAGCACAGCGCGGCGGGAATCATCAGGATGGCCAGCATCTGCATGAAGTTCGCCAGCGGCGTGGGGTTCTCGAACGGGTGCGCGGAATTGGCGTTGAAGAAGCCGCCGCCGTTGGTGCCCAGCAGCTTGATGGCTTCCTGCGAGGCCACGGGGCCCATCGCCAGCGTTTGTGTCGAGGTGACGGCGGGGTCGGTCATGGCCTGGCCGGACGCGTCCAGCACCGGCTGGCCGTCGGCGCCCACGCGCGGCTGTTCGTAGTGCAGGGCTTGCACCGTCTGCACGTCCTGATACGGGCTGAAGTTCTGGATGACACCCTGGCTGACCAGCAACAGCGCCAGCACGAACGACAGTGGCAGCAGCACGTACATCGTGCAGCGGACCATGTCCGCCCAGAAGTTGCCCACGGTGGCCGAACAGTGGCGCGACAGGCCGCGTATCAACGCGAACAGCACGGCGATGCCGGTGGCGGCCGAGACAAAGTTCTGCACCGTCAGCGCCAGCATCTGCGTCAGGTAGCTCATGGTGGACTCGCCGCCATAGCCTTGCCAGTTGGTGTTGCTGACGAAACTGATGGCGGTGTTCAGCGCGGAATCCGGGCTGACGGCGCCCAGGGCCGCAGGGTTCAGCGGCAACATGCCTTGCACGCGCTGCAAGGCATAGACGACCACAATGCCGACAATGTTGAACACCAGCACGGCCACGGCGTACCGCTTCCAGCCCATTTCGGCTTGCGGGTCGATGCCCGCAAGCCGGTAGATGCCGCGCTCCAGCGGGCGGCCCCATGCGGTCAGCCTGGATTGCCCGTTTTCCATGGCGATGCGGATATAGCGCCCCAGCACGGGCGCGATCGCAAGCAGGATCGCCAGGTACAAGGCCAGCAATCCGACAAATTCGGCGGTCATCAGAATTTCTCCGGTTTGAACAGGGCCACCAGCAGGTAGACGAACAACACGGCGGCGGTCAGGCCGCTAAGCCAGTAAAGCCAGTTCATGACGGCTCTCCCCCGGACAGGGCGGCGCACAATTGCAGCAAGGCAAGCGTCGCCCCGGCCATGACGGCGAAGGCGGCGATATAGATGGCATCCACGTTTTTCCTCCCGGGAGCAACGCTCCCTTCGAACGACGGGCCTGCGCGGCAAAGGCGGATGCGCGCCGGGGCAGGCCAGGTGACCAATCAGGACACCGGCAGGTTACGGAGCAGGGGGTAAAAACGGGATATAGGTTGCGGGGTAGGATGTAAACAAGAAATAAAAATGGCGCGGGGCCCGGGGAGAGCCTGCGCACGATGGGGCGGGGAGGGCTGGGCTGTTCAGGGGCCGGGCCGGCGCGCCCGATTCCGGGCATGGCACGGTGGCGGGCGTCATATTGCGGGACGCGCCAGATTCCTGAATTCGGCTCAATTCCGACCTTTTTGCCAAAAAATCCCAATATTTAGAACTTTCCGGTCAAATAGCACCGTAGTGGTGCAGGGAATATGTAAATGAATGCTCCGTCTTAGGGCATTCCCCTAGTGTGGCATTCCCGCACTTGGTGCAGAATCTCTTCCCATGCAGGTGAGGAGACAAAGCCCTGCATGGGCAAATACCGGCGGCACCGGTACATAAAAAAAGTAAAGCAGTACTCAAAAAAAGCAAAACGCACAACGGCTGGCACCAAAGAGTGCCAGCCGTTGTCGCATAAAAAGCCTGAATTTCATTCGCAAGGGCTTTTCAGACGCAGCGTTTCGCGCTATCCAGATAGGGTCTGAAAACATCCTAGCTATGCCGAAATCCCGCGCATCTCTTTCCCCGTCCATTCCCATCCCCTATTGGCGCCGCAATCTGCGGCTGATTCTGTTGCTGCTTGTGGTCTGGGCGGCGCTGACCTTCGTGCCCGCGTTCTTCGCCCGCAGCTTGAGCTTTGATTTCATTGGATGGCCCTTCGCGTTCTGGATGGCGGCCTATGGCGCGCCGCTGGCGTATCTGATCATCGTGGGCGTCTACGCCCGGGTCATGAACCGCGCCGACGAGGCCGCCGAAGCGGCGATCGATGCGGGCGGAGGACTGGGCGCTGAAGTGGCAGCCCACGTGGGCGGCAACGGCAACGGCAATGAGCACAGCAACCGCGATCGCGCCGGCGGGGGCCGCTGATGCCTTTCAGCGGAGATACTCCACAGGAATTCAGGATCCGCCTGCGCCGTATCTATGTGCTGTACACGGCCGGCTTTGCCCTGATGATCCTGCTGATGGCGCTGGCCGAGGTCCTGGGCATGCCGCGCAACTGGATCGGCTACGTCTTCCTGCTGGTCACGGTCAGCCTGTATGCCGGCATCGGCATCGTCTGCCGCACCTCGGACCAGGTCGAATACTACGTGGCGGGCCGGCGCGTGCCTGCCATCTATAACGGCATGGCCACGGCGGCCGACTGGATGTCGGTGGCGTCGTTCATCGGCGTGGCCGGCACGCTGTACCTGACCGGCTACGGCGGGCTGGCCTACATCATGGGCTGGACCGGCGGCTACGTGCTGGTCGCCATGTTGCTGGCCCCGTATCTGCGACGGTTTGGCCAATACACCATTCCCGACTTCATGGGCGCGCGCTACGGCGGCAACATGCCCCGGATGGCGGGCGTGGCCTGCGCCATCCTGTGCTCATTCACGTATCTGGTCGCGCAAATCTACGGCGTGGGCATCATCACCACGCGCATGACGGGTATCTCGTTCGAGCTGGGCATCTTCGTGGCGCTGGGCGGCATGCTGGTGTGCTCGTTCCTGGGCGGCATGCGCGCCGTGACGTGGACGCAGGTGGGGCAGTACATCATCCTGGTCATCGCCTACCTGGTGCCGGTTGTGTGGCTGTCGGTCAAGCATACGAACATGCCGGTGCCGCAGTTGTCGGCCGGCGTGGTCTTGCAGCAGGTGACCGAAAAAGAAATCTATCTGCAGAACGACCCTTCCGAAATCGAGGTGCGGCGGCTGTGGCAGCAGCATGCCGATGAAATGGCGTCGCGCGTCCAGGCCCTGCCCGAATCGTGGACGTTGGAAAAAGACAAGCTGCGCAGCCGGCTGGCGCAGCTGAACGCGTCGGATGCGCCGATGGTCGAGATCCGTTCGGCCGAGCGCGAGCTGGCCGCGTACCCCGCCAGCGTGGAAGACGCGCGGGTGGCGTGGTCGCAGGCGCGCGCCACGTTCGAGGCGCGGGCCGCCCCGGCCACCCCGCACGCCGAGCCCTTTCCCGCCAAAGACCCCGAAGAACAACGCAACATGCGCGTCAACTTCCTGGCGCTGGTCTTGTGCCTGATGCTGGGCACGGCGGGGATGCCGCACATTCTGATGCGTTCATACACCACGCCCTCGGTCATCGAGGCGCGCAAATCGGTGTGCTGGTCGCTATTGTTCATCCTGCTGCTGTACTTCATGGCGCCCGCGCTGGCGCTGCTGGTCAAGTACGAGGTCTATACGCAGGTAGTGGGGTCGAACTTTCTCAGCCTGCCCAATTGGGTGCATGCCTGGAGCGCGGTCGACAGCAACCTGCTTGACGTGACCGACATCAATCGCGATGGCGTCGTGCAGCTAAGCGAGATCAGCATCGGCGCGGACGTGGTGGTGCTGGCGATGCCCGAGATCGGCGGCTTGCCTTATGTGATTTCGGGCCTGGTGGCGGCCGGCGGGCTTGCCGCCGCCCTGTCCACGGCCGACGGCCTGCTGCTGACGCTGTCCAATTCCTTGTCGCACGACATGTGGTACCGGATGGTCTCGCCGCGCATGTCGGCCGCGCGCCGGGTAATGGTGTCCAAGATACTGTTGCTGGTGGTGGCGTTTGGCGCGGCCTGGGTCGCGGCGCGCAAGCCTGCCGACATTCTGTTCATGGTGTCCGCGGCGTTCTCGTTCGCGGCATCGTCGTTCTTTCCCGCCCTGGTCATGGGCGTGTTCTGGCGCCGCGCCAATAAATGGGGCGCTACGCTGGGGATGGTGGCGGGGCTGCTGACGACGTTCGCGTATATGACGCACACACATCCGTGGTTGCGCGAATGGGTGCTGGGCATTTCACGCACACAGCCGGTGGACCTGTGGTGGGGCATCCAGCCGATTGCGGCCGGCGTGTTCGGCGCGCCGGTGGCTTTCCTGACGATCATCGTGGTGTCGTTGCTGACACCGCCACCGGATCGCGCGACCTTGGCGCTGGTGGATTATGTGCGGCATCCGGGCGCGCGCGATCCCGGCGAATCGCTGCCGCCCGCCAACCATCCCTAAGGGGCGCCGCAGGCATCCGCCTGCCGGTTGCCGGCGTTGGTGCACGCTTCCCACACACCCGGGGGCAGGGTCTGCAAAAGCGTGTAGACCTGGCCCGGCGCCCACAGCCAGTGCACGGCGCCGGGGTTTTTTCCCGCCGCTTCCCAGACTTGGCGGCGCTGAGCCACGCTAAGGGTGAATTGGCCGTCCGGGCCGCTATTGCCCTGCGCCAGGATGGAAGACGGATCGCGCCTGGCTCCGTAGACGTCGCCGTCTTTGCCCTTGGGCTGCACGATGGCCCAGTCGTAGTGATACGACTCCATCGCCGGCGCCGCCCAGTTCGCACCGGGCAGCACCAGGACGGCAAATTCGGATGGGCGTTCTTGATAGGGCAGCCCCAGCATCAGCTTTTCGTTGCTCCAGTCCAGCCGTTGGCGCCGATAGCGCTGGGCGGGTTGGCCTTGGTGGTCGAACTGCGTGACTTCCTGCGCATCGCCCTGGTTTTCAACATAGGAAATGGTGCGCAGCAGCCGGCCGGCGGCATCGTGCACGTAGCGCATCAGCGGCCGAGACGGGTCGCTACAAGCGTTGGCGCCGTGTTCCGCCAGCCATCCGTTGCTGTCGTAGCGCAGGCAGAAATTGGCTGAGGGGTTGGGCTTGCCCTGCGCATTCTGAGAACGTGTTTCGTAGCCGGCAAGCCGGCCGGCGCTGTCGTACTGAAAGCGGGTTTCGTAGTCGGGCTTGGGCAGCCCGGGCCGCCCGGCGGCTTGCGCGGCCCGGAGGGTGCCGGCGTCGAATTGGGCGATGCCGCACAGGTGGCGGACGCCGTCGGGGCCGCGCTCGAACCGCAGCACGGTGGGGCCAAGCGTGGCGTTGTTGTTGACGTTGGGGTTGGCGACGGCCTTGGACCCGCCGGTGAGTGCGCCGGTGAGTGCGCCGGTGGAAGCGGGCTTGGAGGCGGCGGACGGGGCGGCCATCGGATCGATCAGATACACCGACCAGTCCACCCGCTCGGCCCAGATGACCGGCGTGGCGCGTGTGCCCGTTTCCACCGCAACGGGCGGTTCCCAAGTCTTGATGCGCGAGCCGTCCAGCGCCAGCAGGGTGGCGGTTTCGTCCAGCCGTACCTGCGCCACCACGGTCTCGCGCTGGGCAGATGCGGCCATGGGCTGGCACAGCGCGTGTGCCAGCGGCGAGGCCAGCGACAGCCCGTTCAGCAGCAGCAGGCGCAGGGTGCGATCAATGTGCGGCATTGTGCAGATAGACGATCAGGCCCCAGAGTTCGCTGCTGATGCCGCCCAGGCGCAACGCCTTGTCGCGCGTGTCCATCAACAGGAAAGGGTAGGCGTCGCGTTCCAGCTTGCCGGGCGGCGGCAAGCGGTACGGTTTGAAGTGATCGGGCGACAGCAGGTAGGTGTTGGCCATGTCGCCCACGTCCACGTGCAGGTACCAGACGGTCAAATCGCCGACATCGACGGCGGCCGTGGTCTCGGGGTAGACGCCGCCCTGGCCGGCGGGGATCGCGCTGGCCAGTACGCCCATGAACACCGCGCGGGACCCGGCTTGCGGATAGTACAAACCGTCGTCGCCGCGTCGCGTGAAGGTTTGGCGGATGAAACTGGCGGCGCGCGAACCCGGCACGACGGTGCGTGCGAATCGTTCGTCCAGCTGCGCCTCGGTCAGCGGGCCGCGCGTGGCGGCAAACACATCAAGATCCTGGGTGAAATTCTGGAACCAGGCGCGATAGCGGAGCAGTTCGGCGGCGCGGTCGAAGTCCTGCGCCATGGCGTTGGCGCTCCAGAGCCCGCCCAGGCAGGCCAGGCTGACGAAGCCCAGCCAGGCAAGCCATCGGCGCCAGAGCGGCATTCCGACCACGCGCCGGCAAGCCGCGCCGGGCATTCCCGCGTCACCTACAGCGGCCGCACCCCCCGCGGCAGGCGCGGTCAATGGGATACCGACTTCGAAAACACGTTCATCACCACTACGCCCGCGATGATCAGGCCGATGCCGATCAGCGCGGGCGTGTCCAGGTGCTGCTTGAACAGCACCGCGCCCACGATGGATATCAGCACGATGCCCACGCCGGACCAGATTGCGTAGGCGATGCCCACGGGAATCTCGCGCAGTGTCAGCGACAGGAAGTAGAACGAAATCAGGTAGCCGCACACGGTGATCAGCGACGGCACCAGGCGGGTGAAGCCTTCGGAACCCTTCAACGCGCTGGTGGCGAAGATCTCGGCGACGATCGCCACGCCCAGGTACAGCCATTTCATTTGCGTGACCCTTCGGATTGCCGCAGCAGCACCAGCAGCGCACCGGCGCCGCCTTCGCGTTCGGGCGCCTCGGAAAACGCCAACACTTCGTTCTTTTGCACCAGCCAGGTCCGCGCCTTGTCTTTCAGCACGGGCTCCAGCCCTTCGGACCCGTAGCCCTTGCCATGCACGATGCGCACGCAGCGGATGCCGTGGTCCTGGCATTCGTCCAGAAACGACAGCAGCGCGTGGCGCGCCTGCTCGACGCGCAGCCCGTGCAGATCCAGCTCTGCGCCCGCGCGCCATTGGCCACGCCGCAAGTTGCGCGCGGTGTCCGGCGCCGCGTCACTGCGCACAAAGGCGGTGCCGCCTTCGGACAACAGGTGCGTGATTTCGCCACCATCCGACACGCCCACATCCGCGCGCGATGGTGTTTCGCCCAGCGCGTTGGCGCGGCGCAACGCCGGGGCAGGCTCCGCCACGGGTTGGTGTTCGACCCGGGCGTCCTGCTTGATGGGCGTGACGGACTTCATCGTGCGCTGAAACGCCGCCATGTCGTCCATGGGGGCGGTTTCAGGCTTCTTGATGGCCGCAACCCGCTTGGCCAGCGCTTCGCGTTCGCGCTCGGCCTGCAGGTCTTTCTTCAGGCGTTTCAGGTCGGCCAGGCCGACCTTACTGCCCCGCATTCTCCAACCACCGTTGGGCGTCCAGCGCGGCCATGCAACCCGTGCCGGCGCTGGTGATGGCTTGGCGATAGACGTGGTCCTGCACGTCGCCGGCGGCGAACACGCCGGGCACGGACGTCATCGTGGCCATGCCGGACAAGCCGCTCTTGGTGACGATGTAGCCGTCCTTCATTTCCAGCTGGCCCTGGAAGATTTCCGTGTTGGGCTGGTGGCCGATGGCGATGAACGCGCCGGTAACCGGCATGTCTTCCGTGACGCCGGTGTCCACGTGGCGTACGCGCACGCCGGTTACACCGCTGTTGTCGCCCAGCACTTCTTCCAGCGTATGGAACAGCTTCAGTTCCATGTTGCCGTTCTCGACCTTGGACATCAGCTTGTCCACCAGGATGGGTTCGGCGCGGAACTTGTCGCGGCGATGGATCAGGGTGACCTTGCGGCAGATGTTGGACAGGTACAGGGCTTCCTCCACGGCGGTATTGCCGCCGCCGACCACGACCACGTCCTGGTTCCGATAGAAGAAACCGTCGCAGGTGGCGCAGCCCGACACGCCGCGGCCCATGAAGGCCTCTTCGGACGGCAGGCCCAGGTATTTGGCCGATGCGCCGGTCGCGATGATCAGGGCGTCGCAGGTGTAGACCTTGCCGGTGTCGCCTGTCAGCGTGAACGGACGCTTAGACAGATCGACCTTGGCGATGTGGTCAAACAGCATTTCGGTGTTGAAGCGTTCGGCGTGCTTCTGAAAGCGCTGCATCAGGTCCGGACCCTGGACGCCATCCGCGTCGGCGGGCCAGTTATCGACGTCCGTGGTGGTCATCAACTGGCCGCCTTGGGCCAGACCTGTAACAAGGACGGGGCTCAGGTTGGCGCGGGCCGCATAGACGGCCGCCGTGTAACCGGCGGGGCCGGAACCGAGTATCAAAACTTTAGCGTGCGTGGGCGTGGACATGGGCGGGTATCTTTAGGTTAACGCCCAATTATAATGAGCCGCATGCCGCGTATCTCCACAGCTTCCCCGCGCGCCTCGCGCAACACCCGCAACGGTCCTTCGCCGCTACAAACGCGTATCTCCGCGTTGCTGCGCGAAGCCCGCTGGATCCTATTTGCCGCCCTGGCGGCCTGGCTGACTCTGGTGCTGGCCACCTGGAGCGCGTCCGACCCTGGCTGGTCGCACTCGGTGCCCGGCGACGTGGTGCGCAATCACGGCGGTCGGCTTGGCGCCTATCTGGCAGACATCCTGCTATATCTATTTGGCTTTTCCGCCTGGTGGTGGGTCATTCTGCTGCTGCATCGCGTGCGCGCGGGTTATCGGCGCCTGGCCAGCCAGCTTAAGGTAACTAACAGTAAGCAACCGGAAGTGCTGCCACGCGTCCATTGGGAAGAGGGCATTGGCTTCTTCCTGTTGATGGTGGGGTCGCTGGGCATGGAAGCCCTGCGCTTGTCCAGCCGAGGCACGCATCTGCCCGGCGCGTCCGAAACGGCAAGCGGCGCCGGCGGTGTCATCGGCCACACCTTGGCCGACCTGATCAGCCGCAGCATTGGTTTTACGGGCAGCACGCTGGCTTTCCTGGTCATGCTGGCCATCGGCCTGAGCCTGTTTTTCTCGTTTTCGTGGTTGGCCGTGGCCGAACGCGTGGGTTCCTGGCTGGAAGGCCTGGTGCGCCGCGTCCGCAATTCCTACGCCGCGCGCGAAGACCGCAAGGTGGGCCAGGTGGCCAAGGCCGTGCGCACCGAGCAAGTCGTGGCCAAGCAGGAAAAGCTGGTGCACGAACAACCGGTGCGGATCGAACCCGCCATTACCGTGGTGCCCAAGTCCGAGCGGGTCGAAAAAGAAAAGCAGCAGTCGCTGTTCTTCGCGCCCGCCGGTGGCGCCGAAGGCGACCTGCCTGCGATCAGCCTGCTGGACCCCCCGCTGACCAACCAGGAAACGGTGTCGGCCGAGACCATCGAATTCACCTCGCGCCTGATCGAAAAGAAGCTGGCCGACTTCGGTGTGTCCGTCACCGTGGTGGCGGCCCAGGCGGGCCCGGTCATCACGCGCTACGAAATCGAGCCGGCCACCGGCGTCAAGGGCAGCCAGATCGTCAATCTGGCCAAGGACCTGGCGCGCGCCTTGAGCCTGGTCAGCATCCGGGTGGTGGAAACCATACCGGGCAAGAACCTGATGGGCCTGGAACTGCCCAACCCGCGCCGTCAGATGGTGCGCCTGTCGGAAATCCTGGGGTCGCAGACCTATCACGCCAGCCATTCCGTCGTGACGATGGCGCTGGGCAAGGACATTGCCGGCAACCCCGTCGTGGCCGACCTGGCCAAGATGCCCCACCTGCTGGTGGCGGGCACCACGGGGTCGGGCAAGTCGGTGGGGATCAACGCCATGATCCTGTCCTTGCTGTACAAGGCCGACGCCTCGCACACGCGCCTGATCCTGATCGATCCGAAGATGCTTGAAATGAGCGTCTACGAAGGCATTCCGCACCTGCTGGCGCCGGTTGTCACCGACATGCGCCAGGCCGCCAACGCGCTGAACTGGTGCGTGGGCGAAATGGAAAAGCGCTATCGCCTGATGAGCAAGATGGGCGTGCGCAACCTGGCCGGCTACAACACCAAGATTCGCGACGCCATCAAGCGCGAGGAACCCATCCCGAATCCGTTCTCGCTGACGCCCGACCAGCCCGAGCCGCTGGCCCCGCTGCCCACCATCGTGGTGGTCATCGACGAATTGGCCGACTTGATGATGGTGGTGGGCAAGAAGATCGAAGAACTGATTGCCCGCCTGGCGCAGAAGGCGCGCGCCGCCGGTATCCACCTGATCCTGGCCACGCAGCGTCCCAGCGTGGACGTCATCACCGGTTTGATCAAGGCCAACATCCCGACGCGCATCGCGTTCCAGGTGTCGTCCAAGATCGATTCCCGCACCATTCTTGACCAGATGGGCGCCGAAACCCTGCTGGGCCAGGGCGACATGCTTTACATGCCGCCTGGCACCGGCTTGCCCGTGCGCGTGCACGGCGCGTTCTGCAGCGACGACGAAGTGCACCGCGTGGTGGAAAGCCTGAAGGCGCAAGGCGAGCCCAACTACATCGAAGGCCTGCTGGAAGGCGGCGTCGAGGGCGATAACGGCGAAGGCGCCAGCAGCGTCACCGGCATCGGTGGCGACGCGGAATCCGACCCGATGTACGACCAGGCCTGCGAAGTGGTGCTCAAGCACCGCCGCGCCTCGATTTCGCTGGTGCAGCGCCACCTGCGCATCGGTTACAACCGCGCGGCCCGGTTACTGGAGCAGATGGAGCAATCGGGTATGGTGTCGGCGATGCAGTCCAATGGCAATCGCGAGATCCTGGTCCCCGCCGCTGCCGCCGCCCGAGAGGAAGCCTGATGAAGACGTTTCACCGCCTGGCCGTTGTCGCCGCCCTGAGCCTGGCGCCCGCGCTGACGTTCGCCGCCAGCGCGCAAGAGCAGTTGAAGTCGTTCGTGGCCACGGTCACGTCGGCCACCGGTTCGTTCTCGCAGTACACCGTGAACAACCAGGGCCGCACGCAGCCCGCCCAGACCGGCGTGTTTTCATTCCAGCGCCCGGGCAAGTTCAAGTGGGCGGTGCAAAAGCCCTATGAGCAGTTGGTGGTGTCCGACGGGCGCGTGCTGTTCCAGTTCGACCCGGATCTGGCTCAGGTTACCGAACGCAAGGTGGACGCCGCCATCGGCACGTCACCGGCCGCGATCCTGTTCGGATCGGGTTCGCTGGAACAGTCGTTCGATGTGTCGGCCTTGCCGTCCAAGGACGGCGTGGACTGGCTGCGCGCCAAGCCGCGCACAGCCGACGCGGGCTTTTCGCGCGTGGATATCGGCATGAAAGACAACCTGCCCGTGCGAGTCGAACTGCTGGATTCCTTCGGCCAGACGACGCGCGTGGACTTGTCGTCCATTGCCGCCAACCCCAGCCTGCCCGCCAAGGAATTCCAATTCACCGCGCCCAAGGGCGTGGACATCGTCAAGATGTAAGGCCGCGGCGC
>NZ_JBLVOL010000047.1:16386-32246 GCF_053543755.1 Achromobacter semiaridum
CGCCCGGCGATTTACCGCATCAAGGGCGCTTGTACGCCACACAATCGATTTCCACCTTGGCGTCCACCATCAGGCTGGACTGCACGCAGGCACGGGCGGGCGGATTTTCGCCGAAGTATTCCTTGAACACCTTGTTGAACGACGGGAAATCGCGCGCGTCGTCCAGCCATACGCCGCAGCGCACGACGTGTTCCGGGCCGTAGCCCGCTTCTTTCAAGATGCCCAGCAATTGCTGGATGGCCTTGTGGCATTGCGCCACCGTGCCGCCCTCGATGACTTCCCCGTTTTCCATCGGCACCTGACCGGATACGTGCAGCCAGCCGTCGGCCGCGACCGCGCGCGCGAACGGCATGTGCGAACCGCCCTGGCCGGTGCCGCCGCCGACGCCGTAGCGGGTGATGCCGTTTTGATCGGGGGTGGGAGTGTTGCTCATGGTTGTGCTCCTGAATTCGTAGTGGGCAAGGAAGATTGGGGCAAGGAAGATCGGGGCAAGGAAGATCGGGGCAACGGCGAGGGCGAAGATCAGGGCGAGGACGAATAGGGCGACGCCGCCGCGAAGCTGGCGCGCAAATCGCCATTGCGCGGCAGCCAGCGGCCCGCGCGTTCGCCGGTGGCCTGGCCCTTCTGATAGGACAGCGCGCCGTTGACCCACACGGCCTCGATGCCGGCTGCCGTCTGCACCGGCTGGGCGAAGGTGGCGCGGTCGATGACGGTATCGGGATTGAACAGCACCAGATCCGCGTGATAGCCCTCGCGCACCAAGCCGCGATCAGCCAGGCCGAAGCGGGCGGCGGACAGCCCGGTCATCTTGTGCACCGCCTGGATCAGCGGCAGCAAGCCCACGTCACGGCTGTAGTGGCCCAGCACGCGCGGAAACGCGCCCCACAGGCGCGGGTGCGGCATCGGGTCGTTGGGCAGGCCGTCGGACCCCACCATCGTCAGCGGATGCGACAGCACGCGGCGCACATCGTCCTCATGCATGTTGTGATAGACGGCCCCAGCCGGTTGCAGGCGGCGCGCGGCGTCCAGCAAGGACACGCCCCAGTCGGCCGCCACATCGGCCAGCTTGCGCCGCGCCTGCTCGGGGTGCGGCACCGACCACGTGATGTCGATATCGAATTCGTCGGTCACCTGCTTCAAATCCAGCGTGGACGAGCTGGCCGAATACGGATAGCAATCGCAGCCCACATGCTGCATGCGGCCTGCGTTTTCCAGCGTGAACAGCACTTCCTTCGTGCGGCCCCAGTTGCCCGCGCCCGCGCATTTCAGGTGCGACACCACGACCGGCCCGCGCGCGTGCCCGGCAATGTCGAACGCTTCCTGCATCGCGTCCAGAATGGCCGCGAATTCGGAACGCAGGTGCGTGGTGTACAGCGCACCAAACTCATCCAGGGCTTCGGCCAGCAGTTTGACTTCAGCGGTGTCGGCTTCAATGGCGGACGCGTAGGCCAGGCCCGTGCTAAGCCCGATGGCGCCGTGCGCCAGCGCATCGCGCAGCTGTTCGCGCATGGCCAGCACTTCGTCGCGAGTGGCGGCGCGGTCCAGGCGGTCCATGTGGTTGCTGCGCAGGGCGGTATGGCCGACCAGCGCGGCCACGTTCACGGCCGGACCCGCGGCTTCGATGGCGCGCGTGTAGTCGCTGAAGCTGGGGTAGTTGAAGTCTTCGCGGCCACCCAGCAGGTTCATCGGGTCCGGCGGGTCGGCGCGCAGCGACACGGGCGAGGCGCTGATGCCGCAGTTGCCCACCACCACGGTGGTCACGCCCTGCGACAGCTTGGGCAACATGTCCGGGGTGCGGATCACGTTGGTGTCGTCGTGCGTGTGCACATCGATGAAGCCGGGCGCCAGCGCCAGGTCGGTGCCGTTGATGATCTGGCGCGCTTGCGCGCCCGGCAATGCGCCGATAGCCGCGATGCGGCCGTCGGCCAGGGCAACGCTGGCGCGATACTCGGGGCCGCCCGTGCCGTCCAGGACACGGACGTTGCCGATAAGGGTGTCGTACATCTTGGGTTCCAGGTTCAATCGCCCAGCGGCAAGCGGTTGGGGCCACCACGGTGTTCGTCCAGCGCCAGCTTGATGCGGCGCAGGCGTTCGCGGTTTTCCTCTTGGTTCAGCATGGCCAGTTCGGTCGACAGCAAGTCGATGGCCAGCATCATCGCGTAGCGCGATGCCGAGGGTTTGTAGATGAAGTCGGTTTCGTCCGTGCGGATGGGCAGCACCACGTCGGCCAGCTTGGCCAGTTCGGACGTTGCGTCGGTGATGGCGACGATGCGGGCGCGATACTGTTTCACGATGCGGGCGGCGCCAAGGATTTCCGGCGTCAGGCCCGACGCCGACAGCACCAGCACGGCGTCGTGCTCGGTAAGCGTGGCGGCCACCATGCGCAGCAGCACGGCATCGCTGTACACCGCGATGGGATAACCCAGCCGCACCAGCCGCGACTGCACTTCCTGCGCCAGCACGGCCGATGCACCGCCCATGCCGAACACGTAAATCATCCGCGCGCCATCCACGATGGATGCCGCCTGTTCGAACAGCGGTTCGGTGAACGTGGGCAGATGCGCGCGCAGCGTGCTTTCGATGTCGGCGTAGATGCGCGCGTAAAAGGTGCTTTCCTCGGCCGGCGCGCTGGGGTCCAGGAAACGGCTGCCCACCGTGCTGGCCTGCGCCAGCTTCATTTTCAGGTCACGCGTGTCGTCGCAGCCCACGGTGCGCGCAAAGCGCGAAATCGTGGCGATGCTGACGCCGGCCTTGGTGGCCAGCTGATCGACGGTGGCGCTGGCGCCCCAGATGATGTCGTCAAGAATGGCGTCGGCCACCTTGCGTTCGGTCACGCTCAATGCGTCCCGCCGACTGCGTATCTGGAAGACGATGTCGCGGATGATGTCCATGTGGGGTTTCCTGGGTCTGATCGGGTCGTGCAATGCGCTAGGCCGCCAGCTCGGGGGCGTCCAGGCGCGAACAGGCCACGAAGTGGCCCGCGCCCACCTGGACGGCTTGCGCCTCGATGGTGGCGCAGGCGTCGATCGCGTGGGGGCAGCGTGTACGGAACACGCAGCCGGACGGCGGATTGACCGGGCTGGGGATATCGCCCTTGAGCAGAATACGCGATCGCGGCGCGCGCGGATCCGGCACGGGCGCGGCCGACAGCAGTGCGCGAGTATAGGGGTGGCGCGGGCGCGCATAGACTTCGCTGGTGGGCCCGCGTTCCATCACGCGGCCCAGATACATCACCACCACTTCATCGCACAGGTAATCCACCACGGCCAGGTCGTGCGCCACGAACAGCATGGTCAGGCCCAGGTCGCGTTGCAGGTCTTGCAGCAGGTTAAGCACCTGCGCCTGCACGGATACGTCCAGCGCCGACACCGGTTCGTCCGCCACGATGAAATCGGGTTCAACGGCCAGCGCGCGTGCGATGCCGATGCGCTGGCGCTGTCCGCCCGAGAATTCATGCGGATAGCGGCGGCTGTGGTCCGCGTTCAGGCCCACGCGTTCCAGCAGTTCGCCGATGCGCGCGGCGCGGCGGTGCTGCGCCAGCTTGTGCGTGTCCAGCGCTTCACCCAGGATCTCGGCCACCGTCATGCGGGGGTTGAGGCTGGCGTACGGGTCCTGGAACACGATCTGCATGCGGCGGCGCCACGGCAGCATCTGCTTTTCGTTCAGATGCGTGATGTCGGTGCCGTCAAACAGCAGGCGGCCGGCGGTGGGCTTGAACAGGCGCAGCAAGGCGCGGCCCGTCGTGGTCTTGCCCGACCCCGATTCGCCGACCAGGCCGACGATGGTGTTGCGCGGCACATCGAAGCTGACGCCGTCCACGGCGCGCACGACCGGCGCATTACGGGCTTGCGACGTGGGGAAGTGGACCTTCAGGTCTTCAATGCGGACCAGCGGGTCTTCGGCCCGCACGGTGGCTTGGGGGCTAGTCATATCGGATTCACCTTGATGCAGCGCGCGCGGTGTTCCGCCTGCACCGCAACCAGTTCGGGCACGGCGGCGCGGCAATCGTCCGCCGCCAATTCACAGCGCGGGGCGAAGGTGCAGCCGGCGGGCAGCGACAGCACGCTGGGTACGTTGCCGGGAATGGCGCGCAGCCGTTCGCCCGAGGCCAATAGCGCGGCCGTGGGCAGGCAGGACAAGAGGCCGCGGGTGTATGGGTGCGTGGGCTTTTCGAACAGGTCGTAGACACCCGCGTCTTCCACCACGCGGCCGGCGTACATGACGGCGACGCGATGCGCGATCTCGGCCACCACGCCCAGGTTGTGCGTAATGAACAGGATGCTCATGTTCATTTCTTTTTGCAGCCGGCGCAGCAGGTCCAGAATCTGCGCCTGCACGGTCACGTCCAACGCGGTGGTGGGCTCGTCGGCGATCAGTACCGCCGGGTTGCAGGCCAGCGCCAGGGCGATCATCACGCGTTGCCGCATGCCGCCCGACATCTGGTGCGGATATTCGTTGACGCGCCGGTCGGCGGCCGGGATTTCCACGCGTTCCAGCATTTCGCGGGCGCGGCGGATGGCCGACGCATACGAACCGCCTTCGTGCTGCAACACGGCTTCGGCGATCTGGTCGCCTACCGTGTACAGCGGGTTAAGGCTGGTCATGGGTTCCTGGAAGATCATGGCGATTTCGGCGCCGCGTATCTTCTGCAGGGTGGCGGACGAAGCATGTGCCAGGTCATGCTGCACGCCCTGGCGGTCGCGAAACAGGATCTTGCCCGATTCGATGCGGCCCGCCGGCTTGGGCAACAGCCCCATGATGGACAGGCTGGTCACGGATTTTCCGGAACCGGATTCGCCCACGATGGCCAGCGTTTCACCGCGCGCCAGATCAAAGGTGACGCCGTCCACGGACTTGGCGATGCCGTCGCGGCTGTGGAACCAGGTCTTGAGCCCTTCCACGGACAGCACGACGTCTCGGTTGCTTGACGTCATGATTACAGCTCCTTGCGCAGGCGCGGGTCGAGTACGTCGCGCAGTCCGTCGCCCACCAATTGCAGCGACAGCACGGACAGCACGATGGCGATGCCGGGGAAAATCATGATCCAGTCGGCTGAACCCATGTATTGCTGGCCGGCGTTGATCATGGTGCCCCAGGTGGGAATGTCGGGCGAAACGCCCACGCCCAGGAACGACAGGCCGGCTTCGGCCAGGATCGCGTAGGCGAAGATGAACGTGCCTTGCACCAGGATGGGCGACACCAGGTTGCGCAGCACGTGCACGGTGACGATGCGCCACGTGGGCACGCCCAGCGCGCGGGCGGCTTCCACGAACGGCAATTCGCGAATCACCAGCGTGGACGCGCGCACGATGCGGGCCAGGCGCGGTGTGTAGACGATGCCCAGCGCAATCACCACGTTGATCAGCGACGGGCCCAGGGCGGCCACTAGCGAAATGGCCAGCAGGATGTCGGGAAACGCCATCATGGCGTCGATCAGCCGCGAGACGAACTTGTCGGCCGACCGGAAAAAGCCCGCCACGAGCCCTAGCGCAATGCCCAGCACGCTGGACACGATCACGACGGAAAAGCCCACCATCAGCGACAGGCGGCCGCCGTAGATGACGCGGCTGAAGACGTCGCGGCCAAAGTCGTCGGTGCCGAACCAGTGCGCGGCGCCCGGCGCCTTCAGCCGGTTCATGATGGACAGCTTGAAGGGGTCGTAGGGGCTGACCCACGGCGCCAGCAGCGCGGCGGCCACCAGCACGATGATGACGATCAGGCTCAGCAGCACGGTCTTGCGCGACACCAGCAGGCGCAGCACCTGCCAGCGGTCGGCGCCGCCGGCGGAGTGGGGGGAAGTTGCAATAGCCATATCAGTAGCGCACCCGGGGGTCGACCAGCAGGTAGAGCAGGTCGATGATCAGGTTGATCAGGACGTAGATGGCCGCGATGATCAGCAGCGCGCCCTGGATGACGGGGTAGTCGCGGCGCAGCACGGCGGACACCACGAGGCTGCCCACGCCGGGCAGGCCGAACACGGTTTCCGTCACGACCGCGCCGCTGATCAAGAGCGCGGTGGTCAGGCCCAGCACGGTCAGGATGGGAATCAGCGCGTTGCGCACGGCGTGTTTCAGGATGACCTTGCTCTCCGGCAGGCCCTTGGCGCGCGCGGTGCGCACGTAATCGTCGCGCAGCACGTCCAGCATGCTGGCGCGAATAAAGCGGGTGATCAGCGCCGAGTTGACCAGGCCCAGCACCACGGCGGGCAGGATCAGGTGCGACAGGCGCGTGGCCAGCGAGGCATCCGGGCCGCCATAGCCCGACACCGGCAGCCAGCCCAGCTTTACCGAGAAAATCTGCATCAGCAGCAGGCCGAGCCAGAAGCTGGGCACGCTGGAGGTAAACATCGAGAACGACAGCACCGACTGGTCCAGCGTGGTGCCGCGTTTGACCGCCGACAGAATTCCCACCGGCAGCGCGATGGCGCTGGCAATCAGCAGCGACATCAGCGTCAGCAGAATCGTGGGCTCGGCACGGTCAGCCAGGGCGGAAAGCACCGGCTTGTTCATGAAGATGGACTGGCCCAGGTCGCCTTGCAGCAGCTTGCCCAACCACGACACGTATTGCAGCGCCATGGGCTGGTCCAGCCCCAACTGCGCGCGCAGCGCGGCGATGTCCTGCTGGCTGGCCTGCGGCCCTAGCATCACCGCCGCCGGATCGCCGGGCGTGACGCGGATGATGACGAACACGATGGTCGCGACGATAAACATCACGGCCACCAGCCCCACCAGCCGGTTCAATAGATAACGCAACACGATAGAGTCCTAGAAAAGCGGCAATCAGTGCACGCGGACGAAAGACGGCTTGGGGCGCGGCAGGCGGCGGGATCTATTCACCGCCTGGCCGCGCGTTTCCCTACTTACTTGGCGCTTTTCCACGCGTTCCAGAAGTACGGCCACGGAGCGGGCTGCGTGCCTTGCAGCGACGGCGAGCGCGCGGCCTGGGCGTTGAAGTCGCCCACCTTCACGAACGGAATTTCGTCATACACGGCCTGCTGCACGTCGGCCCAGCGCTTGATGCGTTCTTCCTGCGTGCGCGCCTGATTGAAGGCGTCCATCACCTGTGCGCGGCGCGGCGTGTCCCACCAGCCGGGCGCGTCCTTGGACGGGAAATCGATCAGCGCGGGTTCGGGCAGGAACACGCTGTGGGTAATGAAGATGTCCCACACGGCCGGGTCCTGGCGGCGCTGCGTCAGCGTGGCCCAGTCCACCACCTGCATGTCCACCGTAAAGCCGGCGGCCTTCAGATATTCCGCGGCCACCAGCGCCATCTTGTAATGGAATTCGTACTGCTGGCTGGTCAGGATGCGGATTTTCTTGTCGGCCACGTTGGCGCCGTCCAGCAGCTTCTTGGCAGCGGCGGCATCGCCCTTGTTGTAGACCTTGCCGCCCAGCGACGTGGCCCACGGGTAGCCTTCGGGATACAGGTCGCCGTTCAGCTTGTAGAAGTCCTTGTTGCCGAACGCGGCGAACAGCATGTCTTCTTCATTCAGCGCCAGCTGCACGGCCTGGCGCACGGCCAGGTTGGACATGATGCCTTGCTTGGTGTTGAGCACCAGGCGCGGCCAGCCGAAGGGCTTGAGCATCACCGGGTCGGAACGGCCGCCCTTGAGCTTGGCCAGCGCTTCCACGGGCAGCGAGTCGACATAGTCGAACTGGCCGGCGGCGGCGGCTTCGGAACGCGTGTTGGCGTTGCTGACCGGCACAAAGCGGATTTCGTCCAGGTACTGCTTGCGGGCGCCGCCGTAACCGTCGGGCTCGCCGTCGCGCTGCTTGTAGCCGTCAAAGCGCACCAGCTGGATGTACTGGTCCGGCACGCGGGCCTTCAACTGGTAAGGGCCCGTGCCGACGATTTCAGTCAGCACCGGCGCGATCTTGCCCTTGGGCATGATGACGGCGGCGGCGTTGTTCATGGCCAGCAGCGCGGTCAGGGGCGCATAGGGCTGCTTGAGCGTGATGCGGATGGTGTTGGCGTCGGGCGCCTCGATGCTGCTGATGACCTTGGCCGCGCCCTTGCCGCGCGTGGCGGTTTCGGTCCAGCGCTTCAGGGACGCCAGCACGTCGGACGAATCCATCTTCGAGCCGTCATGGAACGTGATGCCCTGGCGCAGCGCAATCGTGTAGACCAGGCCGTCGGGCGTGACGTCGGGCATCTTTTCGGCCAACAGCGGGGTCAGGTTCCACTTGGCGTCGAAGGTGTAGAGCGTTTCGAAGAAATGCTGCGTCAGGATGCCGACCAGATCCGCCGTGCTGGTCATCGGGTCCAGCGTGGGCGGTTCACCGATGGTGGCGACGGATATCGTGCCCCCCTTGACCGGCGTGGCACTCAGGGCGGGGGACGTCATTGCGGTCAAGCCAATTGCGCCGGCCGCGAGCAGGCTGGTCAGCCCACTGCCTCGCCGGGAGGGTCGGAAGTTCATGATTCTCTCTCCAGAGGGTCAAAAACAAACAGGTTGTCGCGTGTGATCGGATTCGCGCCGGGATCCCGGTCGTCGTGCAGCAGCCCCCTAGGGCCAGGCGCGGTGCGGCGGGCTAGGGGGTGTTCAGAAGAAGGTTTCGGCCACGTCGGTGACGCGGTACTGCTCGTCCACCAACAAGACCTGGCGCCACTTGTCGAACGTCAGGCAGGGGTGGGAAATGTCGAAGGCGATCATGTCGCCGACCTGGATGTCGTCGCCGTCGGCGATCTGCATGAAGGCATGCTGGTCCATCATGGCGGTCAGTTTCCACGCCTGGGGTGCGGCGCCGGGGACGCTTTGGCCCGGCGTGGCGTCGCTCGACCTGACGTCGCTCGACCTAACGTGGCCCGGCCGAAAATGCAGCGCGGGCGTGGGCAGGCCGGCGTCGAAAGCGGCATCGCGCTTGCCCAGCGCAATGATGGCGCGGCCGGGTTCGGGCAGCGACTGCACATAGGCCCAGACCTGCAAGGCGGGCAACAGGCCCGGTTCCATTTTTTGCGCGACGGGGTTGTGGGCGTTGATGCGTTCAGCGGCGGACCGGTAGACGCCCACGTCGTGTGACAGGTAGCAGCCAGGGCGCAGGATCACTTCCAGCGGCGCGCCGATATCCAGTTGCGAAAATTCTTCGGCCACCACATCAAACCAGGCCGAGCCCGCGCCGGAAATAATGGCGGGGCCGTTCTTGCGCAGGCGGCCGGCCGTGGCCAGTCCGCGCAGCGCGTCGGTGGCGCGGCGCAGGAACGCGCGGATCGCGCCTTCTTCCTGCAACACGCCTTCATAGACTTCAATGCCGGCCAGCGCCAGGCTGGGCCAACGGCCGATTTCGTCGATCAGCGCTTGCAACTGCGCATCATCCCGCACGCCGGTGCGTCCGCCCGTGGGGCCAAGTTCGATCAGCACGGGCAGGGTCAGGCTCTGTTCGGCAAAGAACTGGCCTAGCTGGGCGGCGTTGGCGGGGGAATCGACGATGCAGAAATAGGTGAACGCCGGGTCTTGCAGCAGGCGCGCGATGATGGCCATGTTGGCGCGGCCCACCAATTGATTCGCCATCAGCACGCGGCGGATGCCGTGCTGGTACGCGGCTAGCACCTGCGGCGCGGTCGCCAGCGTGATGCCCCACGCGCCGTTGTCGATCTGGCGCTTGAACAGCGCCGGGCTCATCGTGGTCTTGCCGTGGGGCGCCAGCTTGACGTGGTACGCCTCCATGAACTGCTGCATCCATTGCAGGTTGTGGCGCACGCGCGCCTCGTACAACACGGCCACGGGCAGGCTGACGTCTTCGTTCAGCAGGTTCCAGTTCAGGGCGGCCACACCGGCCGTCGTACAGGACTCGGGGAACGCGCCCAGGCCTTTGCCGTTCACATCCAACAGGGCTGCGGGGGAAGAGGAATGGATCATGGCGGCGCGCTCGTTATGGAAAATATTTACGTGGAAATGATTTTTTTTCATTATCGTGAAAGAAATTTACAAAGGCAGCTAGGGCTTACCCGTACGGTGCGGGCCGGCCAAGTTGGCGCGACAATAGGAAATTCGCGAAAAAACCGCGCTCCACGAAGGAATAGCCATGTTGAAAGTTGCCTTGGGCCAGTTCGCCGTCAGCCGAGTCTGGGAAGAGAACGCGCAGGTCTGCATCGACCTGATGGAGCGGGCCAGCGCGGGCGGCGCCGGCTTGCTGGTCTTGCCCGAAGGCATCCTGGCGCGCGACATCACCGACCCGCAAATCGTGCTGAAAGCCGCGCAGCCGCTGGACGGCCCGTTCATGACCCGCCTGCTTGAGGCCAGCCGGGGTTCGTCGCTGGCCACCATGATGTGCGTGCACGTGCCCACGGGCGAAGGCCGCGTCTGGAATACGCTGGTCACGGTGCAGGACGGCCGCATCGTGTCGCAATACCGCAAGCTGCACCTGTACGACGCCTTCACGATGAAGGAATCCACCAATGTCACGCCGGGCACCGAGATCCCGCCGCTGCTGGACATCGCCGGTTTGCGCGTCGGGCTGATGACCTGCTATGACGTGCGCTTTCCCGAACTGGCGCGCCGCCTGGCGCTGGACGGCGCCGACCTGCTGGTGCTGCCCGCCGCCTGGGTGCGCGGGCCGCTCAAGGAAATGCACTGGGAAGTGCTGGTCACGGCCCGCGCGCTGGAGAACACCTGCTACGTGGCGGCCACCGGCGAATGCGGGGAACGCAATATCGGATGCAGCATGGTGGTGGACCCGCTGGGCGTGGTCACGGCGCGCGCGGGCGAGGCCCCGGCGCTGGTGTTTGCCGACATCGACCCGGAGCGCCTGGCGCATGCCCGCAAGGTGCTGCCGGTGCTGGCCAACCGACGCTTCGGCCCGCCCGAACTGGCCTAGGGCACGGTCGGTCCGCCGAGCCTGGCGCGCAGCCGGAAAGGGCGCGGCGGTCATGGTGTAATGCTGACTTGATCTTCTTGCCGTCTTCCCCCGTCTGCTGCCAATGAGCAACGATCTCTTCGCGGCCGATCCTGCGCATCGGCCCTATGTGCCCCTGGCCGAGCGCCTGCGCCCGCGCACCTTGTCCGACGTGGTCGGGCAGTCGCACCTGCTGGGGCCAGACAAGCCCCTGCGCGTGGCGTTTGAATCCGGTCGCCCACATTCCATGATTTTCTGGGGGCCGCCCGGCGTGGGCAAAACCACGCTGGCGCGCCTGATGGCCGATGGTTTCGACGCGCAATTCATTGCCATTTCGGCGGTGCTGGGCGGCGTCAAGGACATCCGCGAAGCGGTCACGGTGGCGCAAGTGGCGCAAGGCCAGGGCCGCCGCACCATTCTGTTCGTTGACGAGGTGCACCGCTTCAACAAGGCCCAGCAGGACGCGTTTCTGCCCTATGTGGAAAGCGGCCTGTTCACCTTCATCGGCGCCACCACGGAAAACCCGTCTTTCGAAGTGAATTCGGCGCTGTTGTCACGCGCCCGTGTGTACGTGCTGCAATCGTTGTCGCCCGAGGAATTGCAGCAGTTGGTGGATCGCGCCGTGCATGCCCTGAACGAAGGGCTGGACGACGGCGAGGCCGCCATCCGCATCGAACCGGATGCCCGCGAGCAGCTGGCCGCCTGGGCCGACGGCGATGCGCGGCGCCTGATCAGCGCGGTGGAAGTGGTGGCGGAATCGGCGCAGTCGGCCGGTCGCGACACGGTGGACGCGGCCTGGCTGGAAATATCCCTGTCGCAGAACCTGCGCCGCTTCGACAAGGGCGGCGACGCGTTCTACGACCAGATCAGCGCCCTGCACAAGTCGGTGCGCGGCTCGAATCCGGATGCCGCACTGTATTGGTTCTGCCGCATGATCGACGGCGGCGCCGATCCCAAATACCTGTCGCGGCGCCTGGTGCGCATGGCGGTCGAGGACATCGGCCTGGCCGACCCGCGCGCCACCGACCTGGCCGTGAACGGCGCCGATATCTACGAACGCCTGGGATCGCCCGAGGGCGAGCTGGCGCTGGCGCAAGCCGTGGTCTACATGGCTTGCGCGGCCAAATCCAACGCCGTCTACAACGCCTACAACCAGGCGCGCCAGTTCGCGGCCGAACACGGCAGCGCGCCGGTGCCGATCCACCTGCGCAATGCGCCCACCAAGCTGATGAAGCAGCTGGGCCACGGCAAGGCCTATCGTTATGCCCACGACGAGCCGCACGGCTATGCCGCCGGCGAACAATATTTCCCTGATGGACTCAAGCCTTCCTTCTATCGGCCGACCGATCGCGGCCTGGAGGCTAAAATCCAGCAAAAGTTGGCATTTCTGCGCGAGCTGGACGCGCAGGAACGCGCCAAGAACCGGTAACGGGCCCCGGCCCGCCGCCTTCACGCAACCTCAACCGACATCAACATGCTAGACCCGATACTGCTGCGCAAAGACCTGCAAACCGTCGTCGACCGCCTCAAGAGCCGTGGCGTGTCCTTCGACACGGAACGGTTCAACGACCTGGAATCTCGCCGCAAGGCCGTCCAGACCGAAACCGAGTCCCTGCAAGCCCGCCGCAACGCGCTGGCCAAGCAGATCGGTCAGTTGAAGGCCAAGGGCGAAGACGCCAGCGCCGTCATGGCCGAATCGCAGGCCGTGCCCGTTCGCCTGAAGCAGCTGGAAGAAGAGCTGGCGGCCTTGCAGGCCCCGCTGAACGACCTGCTGATGTCGGTGCCTAACCTGCCGCACGCCAGCGTGCCGCTGGGTGAATCCGCCGACGACAACGTCGAAGTACGCCGCTGGCTGCCCGGCGCCGCCGGCGCTGACGGCAACCCGCCCGCGCTGGCGTTTGAAGCGCGCGACCACGTCGCCATCGGCGAGCCGCTGGGTCTGGACTTCGACATGGCCGCCAAGCTGTCGGGCGCGCGCTTCTCGTTCATGCGCGGCCCCATCGCCCGCCTGCACCGCGCGCTGTCCCAGTTCATGCTGGACCTGCAAACGGGCGCCCACGGCTACACCGAGTGCTATACGCCGTACATCGTCAACGCGTCCACCTTGTACGGCACGGGCCAGTTGCCCAAATTCAAGGACGACATGTTCGCGGTGTCCAAGGGCGGTGGCGATGACGACCCGAAGGTCGACGCCGCTGGCAACCCCTATGTGCGTGAAGACCAATACCTGATTTCGACGTCTGAAATCACGCTGACCAGCGTGGCGCGCGACACGATCCAGGCCGCCGCCGATCTGCCTTTGAAGCTGACGGCGCACACGCCTTGCTTCCGTTCGGAAGCCGGCAGCGGCGGCCGCGACACGCGCGGCATGATCCGCCAGCATCAATTCGACAAGGTCGAAATGGTGCAGATCACGCAGCCGGATCAATCGTATGAAGCGCTGGAAGACATGGTCGGCCACGCCGAGCGCGTGCTGCAACTGCTGGGTCTGCCGTATCGCGTCATGCTGCTGTGCACCGGCGATATGGGTTTTGGTTCGGCCAAGACCTATGACCTGGAAGTGTGGCTGCCCGCGCAAAATACCTGGCGCGAGATTTCGTCCGTGTCCAACTGCGAAACATTCCAGGCGCGACGCATGCAGGCCCGCTTCCGTAATGCGCAGGGCAAACCGGAATATGTGCACACGCTTAATGGGTCTGGCCTGGCCGTGGGCCGCGCGCTGGTGGCGGTGCTGGAAAATCATCAACAAGCCGACGGCAGCGTATTGATTCCCGAGCCGCTGCAACCCTATATGGGTGGTTTGACGGTGCTGAAACCCTGACGCGCATTACGTCTATCGGCCATTTGGCGGATAAGAAAACGGAGCCTGGCGGCTCCGTTTTTTTTTATCATAGCGACACATTGCTGTCTTTTTTACTCATTATCATCACAGTGTGAGTGCATGAATTTGATGTGAGCAATTGTGTATTTCTAATATAAGGGCCGGATAGTTGCGGCACAATACACCCGCGTTCTTCACGCTTCATTCACTTATATAACAAGGAGTTGTCCATGACTTCAAGAATGATTGGAGATTTTCGTGTGAGATGCTCTGTGGCTCGCGAAGACGAGCAGGGCTACCGCGTGCAGATATGGACCCGCCGAGTCGGTGGAACCGCGCCGGAAAAATGCTGGACGGTACCCGGACAGGCGCCGTTCTCGGATTTGCACGAAGCAGAGCAGGAAAGCCGTCAGTTGTTCCAAGAAATCAATGGTGTGCGTTTTAATGGTGAACCGGAGTTTGCCCATGCGTCCGCATAATGGTTGGTGGCGCGCGTCCAGTGCGCCGCGCAGATGGATTGATCTAGTACAGGAATCGCCGCGTTGGGTGGATGGCAAGCCCGAGCCGGTGTCGCAAAAATCCGCCCTGGTGGCGGAAAAACCGCTAAGAGCCCCTGCGGCTTGATAGTCATCCACCGGGGCACCGGACATTGTCCCCACGGAAAAAAGGCCACTCTTTCGAGTGGCCTTCGTATTTATCTGCGCCAATCTCCATGGCCCTTGCCATGGCCGTGCCCGCCACGATAATACCCGGGGCCCGGACCGTAATAACGCGGGGGCGGACCGCCGCGCCAGTGGGGGCCACCACGGTAATACACCGGGGCAGGGTAAACCACCGGAGGCGCCACGTAGACGGGAGGCGGACGGTAGTAAACCGGAGGCGGCGGAGCCACGTAAACGGGAGCGGGGGCAACGTATACCGGCGCGGGATACACCACACCAGGCACGCCGATGGAAATACCCACATCCACTCGGGCCAAGGCCACGCTGGAGATCAGCAGACCTGCGGCACCCACACCAGCAATAAGCCACTTTTTCATGTTGCACCTGCCTGCTGCACGACACAGCAAAGTTATTTGACGCCTCTATTTTCGGGCTTTTCGGTCGCGTATTCGTAAGTGGGCCAAGCCCAATAGCGACAATCCGCAACCGTCCCCCGTGACTGGGCAGCCATCGTGCTGCGATGCGGAACTAGTACTTCTGCTCTGGTAGGTCCAGATCTGAAATCGATTGAAATGAAGTGGAATGCGATGAAGTCAGCGTGTGAAGTTACACCCGGTCACCATCCGCGCGCGGCGGCGTGGCGACATCGCTACAGCGTTTGGGTGCGCCGGTATTCCACCACCCAGACCCAGGGGTTGGCGGCCCACGCGTGCGAACCATAGCGCTCGCACCACATCAGCGCAAACGCCGTTTGAAGAGGAACGCCGGGCAATAACGCGGACGCCTGATAGATCGCTTCGGTGCCTTCAGCGCGGGCGTCGGCTTCGGTCAGGGTTTGCAGCCGTTGAATACGCACGCCCACAACCAACGCATGCGCGAACGGGGTGCCCGCTTCATCGGTTAATACAATGCTCTCTCCGGATTTACCGAAAGGGCATCTGACCCAGCTGGAGGTGCGGCGTAATTCTGTGGGGTTATCGCGATCAGGGCCCATGGCGACCCAGCGCCCGGCGTCGGCCGCGTCCGCATACCAAGCTGTGGTGAGCTTGGTGGGCTGCGGTTTCAGGATGCGTCGGCTCTGTACTTTGGAGCCCGCCAGAACGGCTTGCTTGAGCGGTTCGCTGAATTGAAGTGACTGCCTTTTCATGCGCGCGCTGTTCTCCTATCTACCTACGTCCGCGGTTTCCCAGTGCCGCAGCGTGACACATGCACCAGCTAATTCAGATCAGGATCACGCAGTATGACGTGTCGTGTTCAGGCTGTCAGGCAAGCTTTGTATTTGTGTTGTCTTTTTGTCTTGTGGTGTTGTTTGTATACTCGAGCAATGACTACTGACCTGCATAATCTCAAGCCCGGGTACTACTGGTACACCATGGCCAATGACCCGCTGGCCGTTATCCACATCCATGAAGACGGTGGCGCATCGCTTATGGGTTCGGACTATCGCATCGGCGCCGAAGGCGTTGCCGACATGGTCCGCCAAGGCGAACGCTTTTTCTGGATCGAACCGCCGCAGGTCTGAGCACCAAGGCTGATACGGGCGGG
>NZ_JBLVOL010000047.1:32321-70511 GCF_053543755.1 Achromobacter semiaridum
CCCCCCGCTTTCGTTTGTCCGGGAACATCCATGACCGACCTCTTGTTGAAGAACGTCCGCGTGTCGGCGGCCGAATCCGTCGACGTCCAAGTGCGCAACGGGCGCATCCTTCAGATCGGTACCGCCGTGCACGCGCCGGCCGATGGCCCGGTCGAGGATGGCGGCGGCGCGTTGTTATTGCCGGGTCTGATAGAAGGGCATACCCATCTGGACAAGACCAACTGGGATTCGCCCTGGTACGTCAACGAAGTCGGCCCGCTGCTGACCGACCGTATCGCCAACGAACGCATCTGGCGCGCCAATTCCGGTCATGACGCCGCCAGCCACGCGCGCGCGCTGGCGCTGGCTTTCTTGCGTGAAGGCACCACCCGCATCCGCAGCCATGTCGACGTCGACACCGACGCGGGCCTGCGCCATCTGGACGGCGTGCATGCCACTCGCGACGAACTGGCGGGCCGCATTGAAATTCAGACCGTGGCATTTCCGCAATCGGGCCTGCTGGTGCGCCCCGGCACCGCGCAACTGCTGGATCAGGCGCTGGCGCAAGGGGCCGATGTGCTGGGCGGGCTGGACCCGTCCGCCATCGATCGCGACCCCGCCCAATCCCTGGATGTGCTGTTTGGCCTGGCTAACAAGCATGGCAAGCCGGTGGACATCCATTTGCACGAACCTGGCGAGTTGGGCGCTTTTACGTTGGACCTGATTCTGGACCGCGTGCAGGCGCTGGGCATGCAGGGCAAGGTGGTGATCAGCCATGCTTTCTGTCTGGGCGGTGTGGACGCCAAGCGGCTGGATGGCTTGCTGAAGCGGCTGGCCGCGCTGGACGTTGCGCTGCTGACCACCGCGCCGCCATCGCGGCCGGTGCCCCCCGTGCGCGCTTGCCGCGAGGCGGGCGTCACGATCTTCGGCGGCAACGACGGCATCCGCGACACCTGGACGCCCTACGGCAGCCCCGACATGTTGGCCCGCGCCATGATGATCGGCCTGCGCAACGACCTGCGCCGTGACGACGAAGTGGAATGGGCGTTCGATTGCGTCAGCGGCGCCGCCGCCCGCGCCTGCGGTTTCGACGGCTATGGCCTGACGCCGGGCGCGCGCGCCGACCTGGTGCTGGTCGACGCCAGCTGTGTGGCCGAAGCGGTGGTGACGCGCAAGCCGCGCCGCCTGGTCATATCCGGCGGCGTCATCGTGGCCCGCAACGGCCAGGACGCCATCGCCTAGCCGCGCGTCAGCCCCAGCTGCGTTTCGGTCAACGCCGCGAAGGCCCGCATCAATTCCGACCGTACGCCCGCGCGCTGCCAGATCGCGCCCACCGTGCGCACGGGGCAGGGCGCCGGCAAGGGCCAGCGCTTGACCCGCGCGGCCGGCTCGCCCATTACCGCCCAATCAGGCAGCACCGCCACGCCCAGGCCCTCAGCCACCAGCTTGGCGATGGAATCGATGCCGTCCAGTTCGAAGCGCACGTGCGGCCGCAAATTGCGCGCGCGCAGGTAATCGTCGGCCATCTTGCCGCCCACCACGCTGCGGTCATAGCAGATGTAAGGTTCGCGCGCGATCACCGCCAGCGGGTCGCGCACTTTCATGTCGGCTGGCGTTACCAGGACCAGTGGTTCGTGGCGCAGGTCGCGCCATTCGCAGGTCTTGGGCAGTGAGAACAGCGGGTGCACCAGCAGCGCGCCGTCCAGCTCGCCAGATAGCACCTTGCTGTAAAGCAGGGTGGTGGGCGCGGGTTCAATGTAGATCTCGATATGCGGATGGCGCGTCACCCAGGTGCGCAGCACGGGCGGCATGATGCCGGTCAGCGCGGTGGGCGTGGCGCCCAGCCGCAAGGGGCCGGCGGGCAACTCGGTGTCGCTGGCGGCCGAACGCAGGTCGCGCACGTCGCGCAGGATATGGCGGGCGCGCTCAAGAATGCGCAGCCCGGCCGGCGTGGGCTTGACGGTGCGGCCCGAGCGGGCAATCAATGCGCTGCCGACATCGCCTTCCAGCGCGCGCAAGCGCTGCTGCACGGTGGCCGGCGTCAGGCCTTGATGACGCGCGGCCTGGGCAATGGACCCCAGTTCCACCACATGCACATAGGTTTGTAGAAAGCGTGAGTCCACGGCGATTGCTTCCTTTTTGGAAGAAGGTTTTTCCGTATTCTAAAGATGGGTGAAGATAATTGTTGTTTTCTTTGGCGGCGGCAAGAATACGTTCAACCCCAGCCGCCCCCCGCATCAAGCCACGGCGCGGCGCGTTGGAAACCCGCCTTCAAGGAGCTTGCCGTGCCCATTATTGAATCCATCGACGTTTGCGCCGCCGCCGTGCCGCTGGACAAAGTCACGTCGTTCTCAAACCGCAGCGTGTCCACCCGCCACTACGGCCTGGTCAAGGTTCGTTCCGCCGACGGCGTCGAAGGCATCGGCTTTTGCTATGTGGGCAGCGCCGGCGGCGCCATTTTCGAAGCGGCCGTGCAAAGCCTGCTGGCGCCGGTGCTGCTGGGCCGCGATTCGCATGCCGTCGAGGGGCTGTGGCAGGCCATGTACCAAGAGGCGCTGCTGCAAGGCCGCCAGGGCACGGTGATGCGCGCGCTAAGCGCGCTGGACATCGCGCTGTGGGACTTGAACGCCAAGACGGCCGGGCTGCCCCTGCACAAGTTCCTGGGTGCCGTTGAACTGGAAACGGTGCCGGCCTACGCCAGCGGCGGCTATTACCTGGACGGCAAGACGCCGCAGCATCTGGGCGAGGAAATGGCCAGCTATGTGGACCAGGGCTTTCGCGCCGTCAAGATGAAAACGGGCCGCCTGTCGCCGCGCGAGGAAGAGGCGCGGCTGAAGGCGGCGCGCGAGGCCGTCGGCCCGGACGTCGAACTGATGATGGATTGCAATAACGCCTGGCAGGACGTGACGCAGGCCATGCAGTACATCCGCCGCTTCGAGCAATACGAACCGTATTTCATCGAAGAACCCTTTGGCCCCGACGATATCGACAGCCATGCCAAGCTGGCGCGCCTGACGCATCTGCCGATTGCCACAGCGGAAATCGGCTATGGCCGCTGGTACCACAAGGAACTGCTGGACAAGGGCGCGGCCGGCATCCTGCAAACCGACGCTGCCGTTTGCGGCGGCATCACCGAATGGAAGCGCATCGCGGCCACTGCGGCCAGCTACGGCGTGGTGGTGTGCCCGCATTGGTTCCACGACGTGCACGCGCCGCTGGTGGCGGCCACGCCGAACGCGCGCTACGTCGAGTTCTTCTGGGACGACCAGGTGCTGAATTTCCGCAAGCTGGTTGACCGGCAGTTGACGCACAAGCAAGGCCGCGTGGTGCTGCATCAGGAACCGGGCCTGGGCTTTGGCTTTGACGAGCGCATGGTGGAAAAATTTGGCAAGTGGGTTCGCGTCGGTCGCTAGGCGCCATCACAAGCAGGCGGCGCTTTTCTAAAAAAAGCTGCCGGCCTTCGGGACCGGCGCAAGGAGACAAGAATGCAACGCAGGCAATTCATGACCGGCGCCGCGGCGCTGGGGGCGGCGCTCGTGCTGCCCGTGACGGCGCGAGCGCAGCAGGACATGCCGTCCGGCCCGGTGAAAATCGTGGTGGGCTTTCCGGCGGGCGGCGGCACCGACGTGCTGGCGCGCCTGTTGGGGCAAAAGCTGGGCGTGATGTGGAACATACCCGTCATCGTTGAAAATCGGGCGGGCGCGGCCGGCGTCATCGCGGCCGAACAGGTCGCGCGTCAGCCCAACGACGGCAACACCTTGTTGATGGCGCATGTGAACAGCCACGGCATCGCGCCCGGCCTGCACCCTAAGCTTGCGTATTCGGTGGACCGCGATTTCACGCCCATCGCGTTGGTCGGCAAAACGCCCACGATCCTGATCGGCGGCGCATCGCAACCCGCCAGGACCTTGCCCGACCTGGTCAAGCTATGCCGCGCGCAGCCGGGCAAGATCGTGTTCGGGTCGGCCGGCGCCGGCTCGGCCCAACACCTTGCGCTGGAAATCTTCAAAGCCCGTGCGGGGATCGACGTGCTGCACGTGCCCTACAAGGGATCGGCGCCACTGATGAACGACCTGCTGGGCGGCCATGTGCAGTACTGCTTTGAAGGCATGACCACCGCCACGCCGCTGCTGCAATCGGGCAAGGTGATCGCGCTGGCGCAGACGCTGCAACAGCGTTCCAAGAGCCAGCCGGACGTACCGACGGTGGCCGAACAGGGCTACCCCGGTTTCGAGGCCAGCATCTGGTTCGGCATGGTGGGCCCGGGCAAGATGCCGGACGCCATGGTCCGGCGCATGAATCGCGACATCGACCAGGTGCTGGCGATGGCGGATGTGCAGGAAAAACTGGCGCAGGTCGGTGCGGAAGACGGCGGCGGCAGCGTGCAACGCTTTGCCGATTTCATGACGCAGGAACAGCGCAAATACGCCAAGACGATCAAAGACGCGAAGATCGTGGTGGAAAGCTGACCGGCCGGCGTCCCGGCATGCACCGGTGCCGGGCGCCGAGCCTCAACCGGCGCGCGTCGCCCCGACCGGCTCGGACCCTTCCCAACCCGCCATCGCAGAGATCGACCGCGCCTTCTCGCGCAGCAGCCTCGCGGTGCCGGAATCCAGGTCGTCGTCAATGGCGCCCACCGGCCCCATCAGTGTGATGGCGGCCGTCATCTCGCCCAACATGTCGAAGATGGGCGCGGATAGCGACGTAAAGTGCGGTAGCAGCGCATGGCGGCAGCGGCTGATGTGGTGCTTTTGCACTTCGTCGCGGATGGCCTGCACGTCTTTCAGCGTGTAGGAATTGCCCGGCGCGCCGCCGTGGCTTTCCGGCACGGACGATGCCAGTTCCCGCTCCAGCAGGTCGCGCGTCAAGGCGTCGGGCAGGTGGGCCAGAAAATTGCGGCCCAGCGCGGACGACAGCAGCGGCATCACGGTGCCTACCCGCAATTCCAGCAAGGGCCGGCTGCGGCTGCCTTCCACGCGATAGACGATGGTCGGCCCCTTGTTGCCCCACACGCCCAAAAAAACGGTATGCCCGGTGACGGCGGCTACCTCGGCCATGATCGGGCGCGCCGTGGTGAAGACGTCGAACTGTTCCAGCGCGGCCAGCCCCAGGCGCAACGCGTACGGGCCCAGGCCGTAGTGGCCGGTGTCCGCATGCTGCTGCACGACGCCCACCTTCTGAAAACTGACCAGGTAGTAATGCACGTTGGGCACGGTCAGCTCGCAGGCGTCCGCGATGTCCTTCAGGGGCAAGGGCCGGCCCGTCTTGCGGATCAGGTCCAGGATGCGAAAGCCCACTTCAATCGACTGGATTCCCCTGCGCGCCGCGGTCGGCGTCTTTTCCGTGTCCTTGTCTACCTTGCCGGCGGGCCTTGCCATCACTGCCTCCACTGTCTGTTTGGCGGCAGTGTAGCAGCGGCGTCGGGCCGCTTTCGACGCCGCCGGGCGGTCCGTTCCGGGTTTCCCCCAGCTTTGTACGCTCGGGCTTTAAGTTTGATAATAGTTAATGCATACAGCAGTATCAATCTAAAAGCACAGGGGAAAGCAAGCATGGAAGCTAACGTGGCAATGGGGCGCGCGGCTGCGGCGCCGACGCTAAGTCGTAAAGAAGAACGCCAGGTGGTGGTGGCCTCGACCTTGGGCACCTTGTTCGAGTGGTATGACTTTTTCATCTACGGGACGCTGGCGGTTTTCATGAGCCAGGTGCTGTTCCCGCAGGACAATCCCACCGTTGCGCTGCTGGCCGCATTGGGCGCGCTGGCGGTCGGCTTCATCATCCGGCCGCTGGGCGCGGTGATGTTCGGGTACCTGGGCGACAAGTGGGGCCGCAAGTACACCTTCCTGATAACGGTCGTGATGATGGGCGGGGCCACCGTGTTGATCGGCTGCCTGCCCACCTATGAAACGGCGGGCCATCTGTCGTGGATTCTGCTGCTGACGCTGCGCGTCGTGCAGGGCCTGGCGGTGGGCGGCGAGTACGGCGGCGCCGTGATCTACGTGGCCGAACATTGTGAACCCAAGCGGCGCGGTCTGCTGACGGGCTGGATCCAGATCACCTCGTCGGCCGGCCTGATCCTGTCGCTGGTCGTCATCCTGTGCACCCAGGCATCCATGAGCGCAGACGATTTCCGTCAGTGGGGATGGCGCCTGCCGTTCATCCTGTCGATCGTGATGCTGGCCATTTCGATCTACGTGCGCGCCAAGCTGCATGAATCGCCGGTGTTCACGCGGATGAAGCAGCAGAACCGCCTGTCAAAGAACCCCATCAAGGAAACGTTCGGCCAGTGGTCCAGCCTGCGCCTGGTGATCCTGGCGCTGATCGGCGTTACCGCCGGCCAGGGCGCCACGTATTTCACGGGCCAGTTCTACGTGATGATCTTCCTGCAACAGGCGGTGCAACTGGACCAGACCAGCGTCTACACGCTGATCCTGATCGGCTTCATCATCGGCGCGCCGACCTTCGTGCTGTTCGGCTGGCTGTCCGACCGCATCGGCCGCAAGTGGATCATGATGGCCGGCCTGTTCATCGCCGCCATCGGCTATCACTCGATGTTCGAAGTCCTGCTCAAGGCCGGCAACCCGGCGCTGGCGCAAGCCATGCAAAGCACGCCGGTCCGCGTGCACGCCGACACCAGCGGCGGCGCGTGCGACTTTGGCTTGCAGGCCGCCATGATCGGCAGCCACGCCGACCACAAGAAGGTGTGCGTGCAGGCCAAGAAATTCCTGGTCGGCAAGGGCATCAACTTCGAATACGCCGCGCCGCTGCCGGGGCAGGACATTGCGATGAGCGTGGGCGGTACCACCGTCAACGGCTTTGACCGCGCCGCCTACGCCCGCGCCCTGGGCACGGCGGGCTATCCGGATCGCGCCGACCCCGCCCGCGTGGACCGCGCCACCATCATCCTGATCCTGGTGCTGATGACCGCCGTGGTTGCCATGGTGTACGGCCCGGTTGCGTCGTACCTGGTGGAATTGTTCCCGGCCCGCATCCGCTACACCGCGCTATCCTTTCCGTATCACATCGGCGCCGGCATCTTCGGCGGCATCGTGCCCTTTACCGCCACCTACCTGGCCCAGGCCAGCGGCAATATCTTTGGCGGGTTGATGTACCCGGTTGTCGTGATGGTGGTGGTGGGCATTATCGGCAGCCTGTTCCTGCCGAACACCCGCGCCCAAGCCATCGACGAAGACCCCACCCACTAGAAAAGCGAGGAGAAACATGTCCGTGCAAGCGAGTTTCAAGGCCGCCGTGATCCAGGCCGCGTCCATCCCCACCGACAGCGTCGCCTGCGCCAACAAGGCGGCGTCGCTGATCCGGCAGGCGGCCGAGCAGGGCGCCCGGGTGCTGGTGTTTCCCGAAGCCTTCCTGGGCGGATACCCCAAGGGCAATTCCTTTGGCGCGCCCATCGGCATGCGCAAGGCCGAAGGCCGCGACGCGTTCGCCAGCTACCACCGGCAGGCCATCGCCCTGGATGGCGAGGAAGTGGCGATCGTGGCGCAGGCCGTGGCCGACACCGACAGCTTCGTGGTAATGGGCTGCATTGAAGCGGATGGCGGCACGCTGTACTGCACCGTGCTGTATTTCAACGGCGCCAAGGGCCTGGTCGGCAAGCATCGCAAGCTGATGCCCACGGCCGGAGAGCGGCTGATCTGGGGCTTTGGCGATGGCTCGACCATGCCCGTCTTCGACACGCCTTACGGCAAGATCGGCGCCGTGATCTGCTGGGAAAACTACATGCCCATGCTGCGCATGTACATGTACAGCCAGGGCGTGGCGCTGTACTGCGCGCCCACGGCCGATGACCGCGACAGCTGGATTCCCAGCATGCGCCACATCGCGCTGGAAGGTCGTTGCTATGTGCTGACGGCGTGCCAGCACCTGCGCCGCCAGGCCTATCCGGAAGACTTCGAATGCGCGCTGGGCGATGCGCCCGACACGGTGTTGATGCGTGGCGGCAGCGCTATCATCGACCCCCTTGGTGAAGTGCTGGCGGGCCCGGATTTCTCGGACGAGACCATCCTGTACGCCGACATCAACGCCAACCAGATCCTGCGCGGCAAGTACGACTTCGATGTGGCCGGCCATTACGCCCGGCCAGACGTGTTCCAGCTGCAGGTCGACACCCGAGAAAAGCGGGCCGTCTCAGCGCTGGGCGCGGGCGGCCAGGAGCCTTAAGCCATGCATTTTGATTTCAGCGCGCTGCCTTCGCAGACGGTCTATAAGCTGCTGACCTCGACCGTCACCCCCCGGCCGATCGCGTGGGTGACCACGATATCGGCCGACGGGTGCGTCAATGCCGCGCCGTTCAGCTTCTTTAACGTCATGGGGCATCAGCCGCCCACCGTCGCCATCGGCCTGATGCGCCGCGCCAATGGTGACCTGAAGGACACCAGCGCCAACATCATCGAAAACGGCGAGTTCGTGGTGAACCTGGTGCCCGAAGCGCTGATGCAGCAGATGAACAAGACCTGCGCCGATTACCCGCCCGGCGTGGACGAGCTGGCCAAGGCCGGGCTGACGGCATTGCCCGCCGCGCACGTGCGCCCGCCGCTGATTCAGGGCAGCCCGGTGTCGCTGGAATGCGTCAGCCAGGCCACGATCGTGACCGGCCCGCATCAGGTTGTCGTCATCGGCCGCGTCCTGGGCGCGCATGTCGACGACGCCTTTGTGCAGGACGCCGAGCGCGGCTATGTGAACACCACCGAAATGGGGCTGGTGGCGCGCATGCACGGCAGCGGCTGGTACGCCCGCAGCACGGACCTGTTCCAGCTGGCGCGGCCCACCGTGACGGATTGACGCAACAAGGCGGCCATCACGGTCGCATCGTCTTTAAGCGGCCGCGCATCGTGCATCGGCCGCTTTTTTTCACCCACGGCGGCGGGCAGGCGGTTACGCAAACGCGCGAGCTTGTGGCAAAAAGTTCTGCATTTCGCCCGATGCCGCCCAAATCCGGGCTGCTAGCATTTCCCGGACCGTCTGAAGAATCCTCGAATCCGACTTCTCCGGCGGCATTTACCTGACATAACGAACACCAATATTTTTGGGGGCGGATCATCCAGGGGCTTGCGGGCGTCTGGCTTGCGACGGCGGCGGCGTAGTCCGGCGCCATGCAGCTGCCAAAACCCGCATTCACGCGTCTGGGTGGATGCCGGAGGCAGTATGAAAAACATGAAGCTTGGAACCCGCCTTGCGGGTGGCTTTTCCGTCTTGCTGGCGATGATTATCGTCATGTGCATCGTGGGGCTGGTCAGCCTGGCCAACATCAACCAGTCGGTCGAAACCGTGACGCAGCGTTCGCTTATCAAGGAACGCCTGATCAGCGACTGGGCGCGCAACATCCAGACCGGCGTGACGCGCACCACCGCCATTGCCAAGAGCGCCGACGCCAGTCTGGCCGGCTTCTTCACGGAAGAGGCGGCGGCGTCCTCCCGCAATTCGTCGGCGCTGCAACAAAAGATCGAACCGCTGATCGAGACCGACCAAGAAAAGGGTCTGTGGGAAGGCATCCGCAAATCGCGCGCCGACTATCTGCGCACGCGCGACGCTATCTTTAAGGCCAAGCAGGACGGCGATGTCGAGGCTGCCAACCGCGTTTTCACCCAGGAATTCCTGCCGGCCACGCGCCAGTTCATCGACCAGATCAACAAGCTGTCGGATCTGCAACGCGCCGAAATCGATGCCAGCGCGGCCGACATCCAAAGCGCCTACGGCGCCGCCAACCTGTGGATGATCGTGATCGGGTCAATCGCACTGGTCACGGGCCTGGTGTTGGCCGTGTTGCTGACGCGCGGCATTACCCGCCCGTTGTCCGACGCCGTGCGCGTGGCGCGCACCGTGGCCGCCAACGACTTGACCAGCACGATCACCGTGCGTTCGCGTGACGAGATCGGACAGTTGATGCACGCGCTGGAATCCATGAACGCCAATCTGGCCGGCACCGTGGCCAGCATCCGCACCGGCGTGGACAGCATGGCGTCCGCGTCGGGCGAAATCGCGGCCGGCAATACCGACCTGTCTTCCCGCACTGAACAGCAGGCCGCATCGCTGGAGGAAACGGCGGCGTCGATGGAGCAGCTGTCTTCCACCGTGAAGCAGAACGCCGACAGCGCCCGCCAAGCCAACCAACTGGCCGCGGCCGCGTCCGACACGGCCTCGCGCGGTGGCGCGACGGTGTCCGAGGTCGTCAGCACGATGAACGCCATTTCGTCCAGCTCGGTCAAGATCGCCGACATCGTGTCCGTCATCGACGGCATCGCGTTCCAGACCAACATCCTGGCGCTGAACGCGGCAGTGGAAGCCGCGCGCGCGGGCGAGCAAGGCAAGGGCTTTGCAGTGGTCGCAGCGGAAGTGCGCACGCTTGCGCAACGCAGTGCGCAAGCAGCCAAGGAGATCAAGACGCTGATCGAAGATACCGTCCAAAAGATCAGCCAAGGCTCGATCAGCGCCGAACGCGCCGGCACCACCATGCAGGAAATCGTCAGCTCGGTGCAGCGCGTGACCGACATCATGGGCGAAATCGCAGCGGCCTCCGCCGAGCAGGCCGACGGCATCGAACAGGTGAACCGCGCGGTATCGCAAATGGACGAAGTCACGCAGCAAAACGCCGCGCTGGTGGAAGAAGCCGCCGCCGCGGCCGGGTCGATGCAGGACCAGGCAGCGGAGCTGACGCGGGCAGTCAGTGCGTTCAAGTTACCGGGGGTTGTCGCGGTAGCGCATGCCTCGCCGCGCGTCGCGATCGGCCACGCATTGGCCCGCGCAGGGTAGGGCGGGGTGGGGCGGGGTCACCTGACTCTTCAGCCGTCTGCCCGCCGCACAAAGAAAAAAGCCCCTGATTTCTCAGGGGCTTCGTTCTTGAATACTGGCGGAGAGGGTGGGATTCGAACCCACGGTACGGGGATACCGTACGCCTGATTTCGAGTCAGGTACATTCGACCACTCTGCCACCTCTCCGTGGCTGGGTTCCAAAACGGTGGTGCCTCTTGCTTTAAGACCCAGACTTCAAGTTCTTAAAAGAGGCTTCACTGAAAGATCCCTGGTCGGAAGGATCTTCGTTGTTGGAGCAGCGAAGCCCGCAATTCTACAGGAATTTTTTCTTGTGTGTAAAGGGGGTGCGAAAAAATCTTTGAAGGGAGGCATCCGACGCTTCCGGTGGTCGCGATCTTTGCCCAGAATCCTTCCATTCGCGCTGCGCGCCTTCGGCCTTCCCCCATCATCCCCAGCCGGCATCCTTTTCCATGGACCTGATCCTTATCCTTCTTCTTGCCGCCGTGTTGTGCGTGCCGATCACCCAGCGGCTGGGGCTGGGCGCCATACCGGGCTACCTGATCGCGGGCGTGCTGATCGGGCCGTCGTGCCTGAAGCTGATCACCAATGTCGACACCATGATCAATGTGTCGCAGTGGGGCGTGGTGATGATGCTGTTCATCATCGGGCTGGAACTGTCGCCCCGGCGCTTATGGGCCATGCGCAGCGAGGTCTTTTTACTGGGCACCCTGCAGATGCTGGTCTGCGGCCTGTTGCTGGGCTTGGTGTTTGGCGCGGCGCTGCGGCATCTGGCCGGCATGGAGTGGCAGGCTGCCGTGCTGTGCGGCTTGTCGCTGGCGTTGTCATCGACGGCGGTGGCGTTGAAGCTGCTGGATGAACGCACGTTGACCCGCACGCCGCTGGGTCGCTCGGCCCTGGGGGTGTTGCTGTTTCAGGACATGGCGGCCATTCCGATGTTGGTGGCGGCGGGGCTGCTAGGGTCCGACGGCACGTCGGCGCCTTCCTTCAAGGAAGCGCTGGTGGCCGTGGCGGTGGTGACGTTGGCGTATCGGCTGCGCCTGCTGGGCTGGGCCGCCAAGGCGCAGTTGCAGGAACTGTTTACGGCGGCGGCGCTGTTGATGGTGGTGGGCGCGGCGCAGTTGTTCGACTACGCCGGCCTGTCCGCCGGCCTGGGCGGCTTTCTGGTGGGCGTGTTGATGGCGGAATCGCGCTATCGGAACGACCTTGAAAGCGCCATCGAACCGTTCAAGGGGCTGTTGCTGGGCCTGTTCTTCCTGGCCATCGGCATGTCCGTCAACCTGAAGGTGGTGGCCGACCACTGGTGGTTCATTCTTGGCGGCGTGGCCGCCTTGCTGGTCGTCAAGGCGCTGGTCCTGTATGGGTTCGCGCGGTTTCTAGGCTTGCCGCGCTACCACCGGCTGCTGTTTGCGATGGTGCTGGCCCAAGGCGGCGAGTTCAGCTTCGCCATCTTCAACGAAGCCTGGGATAACCACTTGGTGAATCTTGAACAGCGCGACGTGCTGTCCGTGGTGGTCGCGATTTCGATGGGCGTGGTGCCCGTGCTGATCAAGCTGCTGGAGCGCGTGCCGGAAAACCGTGGCGGCATGGCAGACCTGCCGAGCCCGAGCCAGACGGAGCCGGATCCGGATGCGACTCCTGAGCCGCCGGCAAACCCCTCGGCAAACCCCTCGGCAAACCCGGCCGACAGCCCCCCTCGCGCTTGACCCCGCACTGCGTGGGGTCATGGCATGATTGCCGTCTTGCGGGGCGGCTACACTTGTGCCCGCTCTGCATTTCGACCCCACCGTCACCCCACTGTCACCCCCGCCAGACCACAGGAGAATGCGCATGCTTAAAGGAAAAGTCGCCCTAGTCACCGGTTCCACCAGCGGCATCGGGCTGGGTATCGCCACCGCCTTCGCGCAGCAAGGCGCCGATATCGTCCTGAATGGGTTTGGTGACGCCGCCGAAATCGAAAAAGTGCGCGCCGGCCTGGCCGACAAGCACGGCGTGAAGGTCGTCTACGACGGCGCCGACCTGTCCAAGGGCGACGCGGTACGCGGCTTGGTCGAGAACACGGTGCGCCAGTTGGGCCGCATCGACATCCTGGTCAACAACGCCGGCATCCAGCACACCGCGCTGATCGAGGATTTTCCCGCTGAAAAGTGGGATGCCATCCTGGCGCTGAACCTGTCCGCCGTGTTTCACGGCACCGCCGCCGCGCTGCCCCACATGAAGAAGCAGGGCTTTGGCCGCATCATCAATATCGCGTCGGCGCACGGCCTGGTCGGGTCGGCCAACAAGTCGGCCTACGTGGCGGCCAAGCATGGCGTGGTGGGTTTCACCAAAGTCACGGCCCTGGAAACGGCCGGGCAGGGCATTACCGCCAATTCCATCTGCCCGGGCTGGGTGCGCACCGCCCTGGTGGAAAAGCAGATCACCGCGCTGGCGGAAAAAAATGGCGTTGACCAGGAAGCCGCCGCGCGTGAACTGCTGGGCGAAAAGCAGCCGTCGCTGCAATTCGTGACGCCGGAACAATTGGGCGGCACCGCCGTGTTCCTGGCCTCGGACGCCGCGGCGCAAATCACGGGCACGTCCGTTTCGGTCGATGGCGGCTGGACGGCGCGCTGATAAAGGAACTACGAATGTTGTTTTTGCTTTCCCCCGCCAAGAAGCTGGACTATGACTCGCCCTTGCATATCGAGACGCATACCCAGCCGCTGTTCGTGGATCAGGCCGCCGGCCTGATCAAAGTGCTTAAGACCAAGTCCGCCGAAGACATCGCCGGCCTGATGAGCCTGAGCCCGGCGCTGTCGGAACTGAACGCGCAGCGCTACGCGCACTGGAAGCGCAGTTTTACCCAGACCAACTCGCGCCAGGCCGTGCTGGCCTTCAACGGCGATGTGTACGAAGGGCTGGACGCCTCCAGCCTGTCGGCCAGGCAGCTGGACTGGGCGCAAGAGCACGTGGCCATCCTAAGCGGCCTTTATGGCGTGCTGCGGCCGCTGGACCTGATGCAACCGTATCGCCTGGAAATGGGCACGCGGCTGGAAACGCCCAAGGGCAAGAACCTGTACGAGTACTGGGGTTCGACCATTGCGGACTATCTGAACGAGCGTCTGGAAGGCAAGAAGGCGCCGGTCATCGTGAACCTGGCGTCCGAGGAATACTTCAAGTCGGTTGACCTGAAAACGCTGAAGGCGCGCGTGGTGCAGTGTGTGTTCCAGGACTGGAAGAACGGCGCCTGGAAGATCATCAGCTTTCACGCCAAGCGGGCGCGTGGGTTGATGGCGCGCTACGCGATCCAGCACAAGGTGACCAAGCCCGAAGGCTTGCAAGGCTTTGACCTGGAAGGCTACGCCTACGACGCCTCGGCATCGACGGACGACAAGCTGGTGTTTCGCCGCAAGCTGGCGGATTGACGCGGTGATGGGTTGACGGCGTGGTGCGTTGACGCCGTCATCAGTCGACGCGGTGAGCGCGCGGTTGACGTGAGCACTGTTCCACGTCTTTGCGCGCCTTGCCCGTCTTGCGGGTCACCGAGACCTTCGCCTTCAGGCCGCCGCCGCCACCGGCGGAGCGTGCGTAGGGTCAGCCAGCGCCTGCAATTCCTGGCGGATCATGTGCGAGGCCTTCAGCATCTGTTTCAGCGGATAGGCCAACGCCGCCTGCTCGCCCGATGTGTCGAACTGCGTGGGCAGGGTGGTGGCGATCTGCGGGCGCTTTTCGTCCAGCAGGTCGACCATGCCGTTCATGGCCAGTTGCACCGCCTCGGGCGTTTTGGGCAGCGCGGCCAGGATGGGAATCGCCGCCGTGATCTGCGAGGCCAGCACGTGGTTCTGGATCAGCAGGTTGTTCAATTCCGGCACGCTTTGCTGGTGCGACTTCGGCTCGCTCATCATTCGATAGAACGCCTCGGCAAAGTTGCTGAACGCAATGTGCACGTTCTTGCGTGCCAGCCGCCATGCCAGGTCGGCGTCGATGACGGCGGGCGTGTCGGCGGCGGGGGTGGCAGTGGGGCTGGCGGCGGGGGATGCAGGGGTTGTGGCGGCAGTCGTGGCGGTAGCCGTGGCCACGTTTGACGGCGTGCCATGCGCCTGCATGGCTTCCACGTAGCGCAGGCCGGCCACCAGATATTCGCGGTTGGCGCGCGTGGCGGCGGCCGCCAGCGGCTTCAGGTAGCGCGCTTCCCACCACGGCAGGATGTAGCTGCATATCAGCGCCAGCGCGCAACCCAGCAGCGTATCGATGGCGCGTTCGCCAATCACCGACATCGACACGGTGCCCGGCGACACGAAGTGAAAGACCAGCACCACGAACAACGTGTTGAATATGGCGCTGGCCATGTAGTTCAGCTGCACCAGGCTGTTGCCCATGATGCAGGCGCCCAGCAGCACGGCGAACAGGATCTCGGGGCTGTCGGTCAGGTTGAACAGCAGCAGGGCGCAAATGCAGCCGATCAAGGTGCCGCCCAGGCGCCAGCCGTTACGTTGCCGCGTCAACGCGAAGCCGGGCTTCATGATGATGACGATGGTCAGCATGATCCAGTAGTTGTGCGCGGAAAATTCCGGCGACAACCAGCGGCTGGCCAGGGTCATGGCAATGGCGGCGGCCGCCGTCACGCGCAGCGCGTAGCGAAAGTGCGGGGAATCCAGCCGCAAGTTGCTGGTCAGGAGCCCAAAGCGGAATTCCTGGCGCGAGATGAACCGCGTCAACGATTTGTTGATGCGCAAGACGTCGGTGGGCTTGGCGTCGGGCGATGCGGCGGTGTGGTCGGCCAGGCGGTCCACGATGCGGGCCGAATTGCGCAGGCGGCGCAGCACCTGGATGATCAGCGCCAGCATCTCGGGTTCGCGTTCGCCCAGCCCTTGCTGTTTCAGCTGTTCGATTTCGTATTCGATGGCGCGCAGCTCGGCCTTGGCGCTGCTGCGGTATTGCACCGGGCGGCCACGCGATACATCCAGCGCGATGCGGTTTAATTCCAGCGACATTTTCACCAGCGCGTCACGCATGAACATCAGGCAGTCGTTGCCGGCCAGCGTGCGGCGCAGCGCGGCGTAGTCGGTATGCGTGGCGACCAGCGTGTCCAGCAGTTGCAACATGTCCACGAACATGTTCCAGATCATCACGCGCTGGCGGTCACCCACGCCTTTGCCGCGTGGCAGCGCGCGCAGCACCATGTCGCGCGCGGCCTGGTGCTTTTCCGTCATGATCGACTGGCGCTGGATCAGTGCGCGGTAGGATTCGTCCAGGTCGGCCGTCTCGTCGTAGAAAGCGGCGCGGGCGGCCACGTAGTCGGCCGTGGCGAATAGCGCCACGGACATGGCCTGCTGTTCTTCGCGCAGCCAGAACAGGCGCGAGAATCCCAGGCTGAAGACCACGTAGAACAACGCACCGCCCAGCGTCGCGGCGGCGTGCGCCAGCACCTGGTGCGGCTCCAGCGGCGAATGCATGGTCAAGGTCATCAGCAGCAGGCCGGCAAAGCCGATCAGCCCGCCGCGCTTGCCGAACACCGTGAACATCGAATAGACGAAGCACTGCGCAATCACCACCAGCCAGATCAGGACGGGGTTGCTGGACGCCAGCCCGGTAATGATGACGGTAAGCGTACCCAGCGCCGCGCCGCCCAGCATTTCGTTGGTGCGATGGCGCTGCGGCCCGCCCGGCTGGTCGATGATGGCCAGGCACTGCGCGCCAAACGTCGCGACCAGCCCGGTGGTGTAGTTGCCGAACAGCCCGCCCAGCACCAGCACGGGCAACAGCATGCCAACCCCCTGGCGCACCCCGCCGAAGAAGTAGTGGCTGTAAAGGAAGCGGCGGATGCTGGCGATGCGCAAATCCATGGGGGCGGGGCCTAATTCTCGCGATGCGGCAAGTATATAGATGCGCCCGCGAGTTAGGGCCTTTCCCCGTCGGGCCGCCCCTGCGGGGGGCATATATTCTGGGGTCGGATGGCTGCCGGACTTTCCCGCAATTCGCTTTGCATCGCGCGTGCAACGGTCGTTTCACGCCGATTTGCTACCTTTGACGCAACGCGGTAAATTCCACCTCTTGCACCGGTCTGCCTATCCGATACCGGTGCGTTGAGGCGGATGGTAACGGGTCACCTCCCCAGCCATCCCGCCGCAGTGATACTTGCTGTTGGCCGCGCCACAAGCGTGTGTTGCCAAAGCTTCCATTTCGACCTCCAGCGTCCCCCAGGGGCGTTTGCACTGCGTTCTGTCGAGCGTGTGCCGGGTCGGCAGGGTGTCCGGGTGGCGTGGCTCCGTGAGCCGCTAAGCGCCGGATCATGTTGTCGTAACCGGTATGGGTTCCGTTGCCGCCGTATCCGGGCGAGCAGCAGTCAGGGTTGCAGGGCCGGTACTGAAAGGAAATACAACATGGAAATGAATGGCGCCGATATCGTCGTGCGCTGCCTGGCCGATGAGGGCGTGGAACACGTTTTCGGCTATCCCGGCGGCGCAGTGCTTTACATCTACGACGCGATCTTCAAGCAAGACAAATTTCAGCATATCCTGGTTCGTCACGAGCAAGCCGCCGTGCACGCCGCCGATGCCTATTCGCGCTCGTCGCAAAAGGTTGGCGTCTGCCTCGTGACCAGCGGCCCGGGCGTGACCAATGCCGTCACCGGCATCGCCACCGCCTATATGGATTCCATCCCCATGGTCATCATCAGCGGGCAAGTGCCCACTGCGGCCATCGGCGAAGATGCGTTCCAGGAATGCGACACCGTCGGCATCACGCGTCCCTGCGTCAAGCACAACTTTCTGGTGCGTGACGTCAAGGACCTGGCCGAAACCATGCGCCGCGCGTTCTACATTGCGCGCACGGGCCGCCCCGGCCCGGTGCTGGTCGATATCCCCAAGGACATCACCGTCGCGCAGTGCAAATACACGCCGCCCAAGGGCGAGATCTCGATGCGTTCCTACGCGCCCGTCAATAAGGGCCACCAGGGGCAGATCAAGAAAGCCGTGCAGATGCTGCTGGCCGCCGAACGGCCGATGATCTACACGGGCGGCGGGGTCATCCTGTCGAACGCCGCGCCCGAGCTCAACAAACTTGTGTCGCAACTGGGCGCGCCTTGCACCAGCACCCTGATGGGGCTGGGCGGCTACCCGGCCAGCAGCGGCCAGTTCGTGGGCATGCCCGGCATGCACGGCACGTACGAAGCCAATATGGCGATGCAGCACTGCGACGTGCTGCTGGCCATCGGCGCGCGTTTCGATGACCGCGTGATCGGCAACCCCAAGCACTTTGCGCAAAACGCCCGCAAGATCATCCATATCGATATCGATCCGTCGTCGATCTCCAAGCGCGTGCGCGTGGACGTCCCGATCGTCGGCAACGTCAAGGATGTGCTGGCCGACCTGTCCGCCCAATATGAAGTGGCGGCCGCCGAGCACAAGCCCGCGTCCATCACCAAGTGGTGGGAGCAGGTTGAAACCTGGCGCGGCAAGGAATGCCTGAAGTTCGCCAACTCGGACGAAGTCATCAAGCCGCAGTACGTGGTGGAAAAGCTGTGGGAAGTGACGGGCGGCGACGCCTTCGTCACGTCCGACGTGGGCCAGCACCAGATGTGGGCGGCCCAGTATTACAAATTCGACAAGCCGCGCCGCTGGATCAACTCCGGCGGCCTGGGCACCATGGGTGTGGGGCTGCCGTACGCGATGGGCGTGCAGATGGCCAACCCTGGGCACGACGTTGCCGTCATTACCGGCGAAGCGTCGATCCAGATGAACATCCAGGAACTGTCGACCTGCCATCAATACCGCCTGACGCCCAAGATCGTCTGCCTGAACAACCGTTTCCTGGGGATGGTCCGGCAATGGCAGCAGATCGATTACGGCTCGCGCTATTCCGAGTCCTACATGGATTCGCTGCCCGACTTCGTCAAGGTGGCCGAGGCCTATGGCCACGTGGGTCTGCGTATCGAGCGTCCGGCGGATGTCGAACCCGCGCTGCGCGAAGCCTTTGGCAAGCACAAGGAACGCCTGGTCTTTTTGGACTTCATCACCGACCGCACCGAAAACGTGTGGCCGATGGTCAAGGCCGGCCGTGGGCTGACCGAAATGCTGCTTGGCTCTGAAGACCTGTAAGGAGGCCACCATGAAGCACGTGATTTCCGTCCTCCTCGAAAACGAACCCGGCGCGCTGTCGCGCGTGGTGGGGCTGTTTTCCGCGCGGGGCTACAACATCGAAACCCTGACCGTGGCGCCCACCGAGGATTCCACGCTGTCGCGCATGACGATCGTGACGACCGGTTCCGATGAGGTCATCGAACAGATCACCAAGCACCTGAACCGCCTGGTGGATGTCGTTAAAGTGGTGGACCTGACTGAAGGCGCCCACATCGAGCGCGAGCTGATGCTGGTGAAGGTGCGCGCCGTTGGCAAGGAACGCGAAGAGATGAAGCGCATGGCGGACATTTTCCGCGGCCGCATCATCGACGTGACCGACAAGTCCTACACCATCGAATTGACCGGGGTGCAGGAAAAAGTACAGGCCTTCCTGGAAGCCCTGGACCGCAGTGCCATCCTTGAAACCGTACGCACCGGCGTGTCCGGCATCGGACGCGGTGAACGGATTTTGAAGATTTGACCGGCCTTCCAGGCCACGCCACACCCTACATCTGAATTAATCGAATATCCAAAATACTGGAATCTGGAGCACAACCATGAAAGTTTTCTACGACAAAGACTGCGATCTGTCCCTCATCAAAGGCAAGACCGTTGCCATCATCGGCTACGGTTCGCAAGGCCATGCGCACGCGCAGAACCTGCATGAATCGGGCGTGAAGGTCATCGTCGGCCTGCGCAAGGACGGCGCTTCGTGGAACAAGGCCGCCAACGCGGGCCTGGAAGTCAAGGAAGTGGCTGATGCCGTGAAGGCCGCCGACATCGTCATGATGTTGCTGCCCGACGAGAACATCGCCTCGGTCTACAACAAGGAAGTGCACGGCAACATCAAGGCCGGCGCCGCTCTGGCTTTCGCCCACGGCTTCAACGTCCACTACGGCCAGGTCGTGCCGCGCGAAGACATCGACGTCATCATGATCGCCCCGAAGGCCCCGGGCCACACGGTGCGCAACACGTACAAGCAAGGTGGCGGCGTGCCCCACCTGGTGGCCGTGTACCAGGACAAGTCGGGCGCCGCGCGTGACGTGGCCCTGTCGTACGCCAGCGCCAACGGCGGCGGCCGTGCCGGCATCATCGAAACCAACTTCCGCGAAGAAACCGAAACCGACCTGTTCGGTGAACAAGCCGTGCTGTGCGGCGGTACCGTCGAACTGATCAAGGCCGGTTTCGACACGCTGGTGGAAGCCGGCTACGCGCCCGAAATGGCGTACTTCGAATGCCTGCACGAACTGAAGCTGATCGTCGACCTGATCTATGAAGGCGGCATCGCCAACATGAACTACTCGATTTCGAACAACGCCGAATTCGGCGAATACGAAACGGGCCCGAAGATCGTCACCGACGAAACGCGCAAGGCCATGCGCCAGTGCCTGACGGACATCCAGACCGGCGAATACGCCAAGAAGTTCATCCTGGAAAACACCGCCGGCGCCCCGACGCTGACCTCGCGTCGCCGCATCAACGCCGAATCGCAGATCGAGCAAGTGGGCGGCAAGCTGCGCGCCATGATGCCCTGGATCGCCGCGAACAAGCTGGTGGACAAGTCCAAGAACTGATCGACGTTCGGCGCGGGCTGGCCCCGCGCCCCGTCCTCAAAGACGGCATGCTCGCAAGGGCGTGCCGTTTTTTTATGGCCTTTTCGTCAGGCACGGCTCTTGCTCTGTCCCGCAAGCGGGGCCATATGAGTTAACCTTTCACAGTCCGTTGTAAGTTATTGAGACTATGCCCAATTTTTCCATGCGCGATTCCGAGAACCGCCACCGAAGCATCTACTTGCTGCCTAACGCATTCACCACCGCGGCGCTGTTCGCGGGGTTCTATGCCGTCGTGCAGGCCATGAATGATCGCTTCGAAGTCGCCGCCATCGCCATTTTCGTGGCCATGGTGCTTGATGGCATGGATGGCCGGGTTGCCCGGTTGACCAATACGCAGTCTGCCTTCGGCGAACAATATGATTCGCTGTCGGACATGACGTCGTTCGGCGTTGCGCCCGCGCTGGTCATGTACGAATGGATCTTGAACGACCTGGGCCGCTGGGGCTGGCTTGCCGCCTTCGTCTATGTGGCCGGCGCCGCGCTGCGCCTGGCACGCTTCAACACCAATATTGCCGTTGTCGACAAACGCTATTTCCAAGGCTTGCCCAGCCCGGCCGCTGCCGCGCTGGTGGCCGGCTTCGTCTGGCTGGCCGTGGATAACAAGCTGCCTATCCATGACAGCCTGATGGCCTGGGTGGCCTTTACGCTGACCATGTACGCCGGCATCACCATGGTGTCGAACGCACCCTTCTTCAGCGGCAAGAGCTTTGCGCTGGGCCGCAGCGTGCCGTTCTGGGGCATCTTGCTGGTGGTGGCCGTGTTCGTGTTCGTGTCCAGCGACCCCCCGGTGGTGCTATTCGGCCTGTTCGTGCTGTATGGTTTTTCGGGCTGGGTCATCTGGGCGTGGCGCTGGAACAAGGCGCGCCGCCTGACGCAAGAGCGTCGCGGGCAGTCTTCGTCCTGATCGCTGTCGGTATTACTTACCGCTCGAATTTACCGCTCAAACAAAACCCGCCGATTGGCGGGTTTTGTCTTTCAGCTTCAATATTTGCGTCGGGCTTTATTGCCCGGGCACCTCAGTGCCACATGAAGCGTTCATCGTCGTACATCGGGTCCGGGCCGGGATGGAAGTGCGTCAGCTTGCTGCCATCACGGCTCATGTAGACGTACATCAGCGAATTCCACACGCCGTTTTCCTTGTAGCGATACGACCACACGACTTCGCGCTTTTCCCCCAACCCCGTCTCTTCGATGCGGGCGGGCGGGCCAAACTCGCAACGAACGCGGTCCGGGCCCCATTCGCCCACTTCCAGCACCTTGAAGTGCGCATCGGTCAGCAGGGGCACGACAGGGCCCACGCGCCCATCGGTGCCTACGTTGGTGCCCCAGGCAAATTGCCCCATCGGCTGCTGGGTCCAGATGACGCGTTGCCCGCCGCCCGCTTGCGGGCAGGTGTAGTTGGGGTTGCCAAACTGGGTCAACACATCGGCGTAGGGCGTGCCGGGCTGGACCTGAGCCAGGTTCGCGCAGGCGGCCAGGCCGGTCAGGGCCAGGGAAGCCAGGGTGAGGCGGGCTGTTCTGTAATATTTAGACATCTATCGCTCCTCTAGGCGCCGGGGCGCTTGCCGGCCTCTGCCGAACAGGCGAAACCGTCTCTGGGGTAATTCTAGCGTTTCAGCTATAATCACCGAGCTTTATCAAACGTATTGATTGATTTTGCAAGATGCTTTGCGCCGGCAGTCCGGTTGCACGGTAGCCGAAAGCGGCCACTTTGCAGCTATTGAAGCAGCAGTGAGAAAGCAAAAACGCTTATCGCCGGGTCTTACGCAAATTTTTCCCAACCACGTCAGGGCACCTCGGCCCTGTCGCATGTCCGAAGAGGTCATCAATGTCTGTAGCTGACATCAAGAAATCCGATATCGTTGCGCAGTTCCAACGCGCTCAAGGCGATACCGGCTCCCCCGAAGTTCAGGTGGCTCTGCTCACCGCCCGTATCAACGAACTGACCGGTCACTTCAAAGAACACATGAAGGACCATCACTCGCGCCGCGGTCTGCTGCGTATGGTCAGCCGTCGCCGCAAGCTGCTCGACTATCTCAAGGGCCGCAATCCCGATTCGTACCGCGCTCTGATCGAAAAACTCGGTCTGCGCAAGTGATCGACGGGGCTGGCTCCCCATGACGCAACCGTGGTCGGTGCGACGTATTGTCGCAGCGGCCACGGTTTTTCATTTGTAAGGAATAATCGTCATGTTCAACAAAGTGACAAAATCGTTCCAGTACGGCCAGCACACGGTCGTCCTGGAAACTGGCGAGATCGCTCGCCAGGCCTCCGGCGCCGTTGTGGTGTCGATCGAGGACACCGTTGTCCTGGCTACTGTCGTAGCTTCCAAGAAGGCCAAGCCGGGTCAAACGTTTTTCCCGCTGACCGTCGACTACATCGAAAAGACCTACGCCGCCGGCCGTATTCCGGGTGGGTTCTTCAAGCGCGAAGGCAAGCCGTCCGAAAAGGAAACGCTGACCTCGCGCCTGATCGATCGTCCGCTGCGTCCGCTGTTCCCCGAAGACTTCTACAACGAAGTCCAGGTGGTCATCCACACGCTGTCGGTCAATCCCGAGATTGATCCCGACATCGCCGCCATGATCGGCGCCTCGGCCGCTTTGGCTATTTCGGGCATCCCGTTCAACGGCCCGATCGGCGCCGCTCGCGTGGGCTACATCGACGGCCAATACGCGCTGAACCCGACCGCTACGCAACTGAAGTCGTCCAAGCTGGACCTGGTGGTTGCCGGTACCGAAAACGCCGTGCTGATGGTGGAATCGGAGGCCCAACAGCTGTCCGAAGAAATCATGCTGGGCGGTGTGGTGTTCGGCCACGAGCAAATGCAGGCCGTCATCAACGCCATTCACGAATTGGTGAAGGACGCCGGCAAGCCCGAGTGGGATTGGCAAGCGCCCGCCAAGGACGAAGCCCTGATCGCCGCCGTGACCGCGGCTGCCCAGGAAGGCCTGAACGCCGCCTACCAGATCCGTGAAAAGCAGGCCCGTACGGCCAAGCTGCGCGAAGTGTCGGCCGACGTGTCGGCCAAGCTGGCTGCCGCCGCTGCTGAAAAGGGCGAGCCCGCGCCTGACGCCGTTACCGTCGACAACATCATGTTCTCGCTGGAATCGGCCATCGTTCGCGGTCAGATCCTGAATGGCGAACCGCGTATCGACGGTCGCGACACCCGCACCGTTCGCCCCATCAGCGTGCGTCTGGGCGTGCTGCCCCGCGCACACGGCAGCGCGCTGTTCACCCGTGGTGAAACGCAAGCGCTGGTCGTGGCCACGCTGGGCACCAAGCAAGACGAACAGATCATCGACGCGCTCATGGGTGAATACCGCGACCGCTTCATGATGCACTACAACATGCCTCCGTTCGCCACCGGCGAAACGGGCCGCATCGGTGTGCCCAAGCGCCGCGAAATCGGCCACGGCCGTCTCGCCAAGCGTTCGCTGATCCCGCTGCTGCCGGCTCCGGAAGACTTCCAATACACGATCCGCATCGTGTCGGAAATCACCGAGTCCAACGGCTCGTCGTCGATGGCTTCGGTCTGCGGCGGCTCGCTGGCCATGATGGACGCCGGCGTGCCGGTCAAGGATCACGTGGCCGGTGTGGCCATGGGCCTGATCCTGGACGGCGGCAAGTTCGCCGTGCTGACCGACATTCTGGGTGACGAAGATCACCTGGGCGACATGGACTTCAAGGTTGCGGGCACCGAAAACGGCGTCACCGCACTGCAGATGGACATCAAGATCCAGGGCATCACGAAGGAAATCATGCAAGTGGCGCTGGCGCAAGCCCGCGAAGGCCGCCTGCACATCCTGACCAAGATGAAGGAAGCGCTGGACGGTTCGCGTGGCGAGCTCTCGGCTTTTGCCCCGCGCATGCTGACCATCAAGATCAACCCCGAGAAGATCCGCGACGTGATCGGCAAGGGCGGCGCCACCATCCGCGCGCTGACCGAAGAAACCGGCACGCAGATCGACATCTCCGACGACGGCACGATCGTGATCGCCAGCGTCGATGAAGCGCAGGCCAAAGAAGCCCAGCGCCGCATCGTCGAACTGACGGCCGATGTCGAAGTGGGCCAAATGTACGAAGGTTCGGTCCTGCGTCTGCTGGACTTCGGCGCCATCGTGCAAGTGCTGCCGGGCCGTGACGGCCTGCTGCACATCTCGGAAATCGCCAACTACCGCATCGCGAACATTAACGATGTGCTGAAGGTCGGCCAGCAAGTCCGCGTCAAGGTCATCGAGGCCGACGACAAGGGCCGTCTGCGCCTGTCCATCAAGGCAATCGGCGGTATCGAAGCGCAGCAGCCCGCTGCCGCTCCCGATGCAGCCCCCCAATCGGAACCGCAAGCTGAATAAGCTGGCAGACTGATTGAACAAAAACGGCGCCGCAAGGCGCCGTTTTTTATTGCAGCGCCGCAAACGGCGCGAGATGCCTTGATTCATCTTCTTGCGACTTCGCCCCGCTGTCGTCTCCCAACTTCGCCGACCTTGCTGTAAAGTCGTGCGCGAGAAAAGGGGGAATCGGATGATCCAAGCATGACCAGATGGCCTGCTGCCGCGGGCGCGGTGCTGTGCGGGGCGCTGTCCGCCGCAATGCTGACCGGCTGCATGAGCAGTCCGGGCCCGGGGCAGCGCGGGCCGAACAGCGAAGCCATGTCGGCCGACCAATTCGGCCAGACGGACTTCAACCGCACCGTCACGCTGGAAGTGCGCGACAACCTCACCAGCCTGTATTCCCTGCTGGACAAGCTTTACCGCCGCAATCCGCGCGAATGGCGTAAGACCGGCGTGGCCGATCAAAAAGCCGCCGTGAACCGCGTCAAGCACGCCATCGAAGTACGCATCCCGCCCAGCGACCTGGCCGGCCTGCGAGACATCCAGATCCTGGCCGTGTCGCTGGACCCGAACTACGCCGGTGACCGCGTCGGCGCGTTCATCTACGGCATGGCCGACACCATCATTGCCGCGCACAACGGCAAGACCCGCCTGTATGCCACCGACGCGCTGGACGGCCAGCGGGTCTACAATGCCGCACGGAACGTCGAGGCCGCCGCCTGGCTGCTGGCGTCGCGCCGCAACAACCAGGGCGAGCTGCTTTTGCTGGCCAATGAAATGTCTCCCAATGCCACGAACCTGAGCTTCGAACGCGAGTTCGGCGCCATCATCGGCCGGCTGGACCTGATCGCCAACCTGCTTGGCGAGAACTCCCGCCGCATCGGGATCAACTATGCGCAAGGCCTCTTGCTGTTCAATTTTCTGCCTGTGCGTTAACAGGACCCACCCATCGTGATCGATATCGCTTCCATCCAGACCGCCCGCGAACACCTGCGCGGCCAGGTCTTGAAGACCCCGTTTACCTTGTCCCGCACGCTGTCCGACATCTTCGGCGCCGAGATCTGGCTGAAGTTCGAAAACCTGCAATTCACGGCCTCGTTCAAAGAACGCGGCGCGTTGAACCGCATGCTGAGCTTGTCGGACGATGAGCGCGCCAAGGGAGTGATCGCGGTGTCCGCCGGCAACCACGCGCAGGGCGTGGCGTACCATGCGCAGCGCATGGGCGTGCCGGCCGTGATCGTGATGCCACGCTTTACCCCTACGGTCAAGGTGGCCAACACGCGCCGCTTCGGCGCCCAGGTGGTGTTGGCGGGCGATACGTTCGACGATGCCAAGGCGCACGGCTACGAGCTCGCGCAGGCGCGCGGCCTGATCATGATTCACCCCTACGACGACGAAGCCGTCATTTCGGGGCAGGGCACCGTGGCGCTGGAAATGCTGGAAGACCAGCCGCAGCTGGACATGATGGTCATCGCCATTGGCGGCGGCGGGCTGATTTCAGGCGTGGCCACGGCAGCCAAGGCCTTGAAGCCCGACATCGAGATCGTGGGCGTGCAGACCGAGCGCTTCCCGTCGATGTACGCGGCGGTCAAGGGCGTGGACATGCCGCAGGGGCAATACACCATCGCGGAAGGCATCGCGGTGAAATCCCCGGGCGGGCTGACGCAGCCCATCGTGGCCAAGCTGGTCGATCACATTGAACTGGTCAGCGAAAGCGACATCGAGCACGCCATCGTCGTGCTGCTGGAAATTGAAAAGACCGTGGTCGAAGGCGCCGGCGCGGCGGGCCTGGCGGCCCTGCTGCGCGCGCAGGAAGCGGGCAGCGACCGCTACAAGGGCAAGCGCATCGGCCTGGTGCTGACGGGCGGCAACATTGACCCGCTGATGTTGGGCGAACTGATCGAGCGCGGCATGGTGCGAGCCGGCCGCCTTGCCCGTATCCGCGTCGACTTGCGCGATTTACCGGGCGCGCTGGCGCACGCCACCAAGCTCATTGCCGATGCGCAGGCGAACATCACCGAAGTGCATCACCAACGCGCCTTCACATCATTGCCGGTGCGCAATGTCGAGGTGGATTTCGTCTTGCAGACCCGTGGTCCGGACCACATCCTGGAAGTCATCGACGTGCTGAATGCCGCGGGCTTCGCGGCCAGCAACCACGACCATTGACCAGGGCGGCGGCACCGGCTTGAGGCCGCCTTCACCCGACACCGAATCCACCTCACGGACGCCCGCAACTTGCGGGCGTTTTTGTTTTCGCGCGCACGCTTGAAGTCGGACGTTGTTGCAAAAAAAGTTGCGCAACGCAGCCACTGCGAAAATTTTTTCACGTCACCCCTGGAACTTTTTCGTCCTTGGCCAACATCCCCGCAGTGCCTGCGTTGAAAGCAAAGTGAAGGGTGTTTGTAAGCCGCCATCACGGCCAGACAGGTGAAAAATGTCCACTATTTGACTCAGGGATATCCCCAAAAAAGTCATGGTTCTTACGGATGTTCGATATGTCGGCATGCGATTTAGGATCTGCCTCTTCGCTTTTCTGCCTGTCGTTCGCGACGGTGCCGCAAGGCGTTGAGATAAGCACGCGCCGTTGTTTTCAGTGATGGTTCGGCGCGTCAGACAAGGGAGACCGCAGCTTGATTAGAAACAGACAGGACTTTTGGTCCGGAGCCATGTTTATTGCCTTAGGAGGGGCCTTTTCCGCGCAGGCCACCGAATATTCCATGGGAAGCGCGGCCCGCATGGGACCGGGATATTTCCCGTTCTGGCTAGGCATTGTCCTGGCGCTGATGGGCGCCGTCGTGCTGATCAGTGCGCTGGCCAGGAACGCCCAGACGACCACGATCAGCCGCTACGACTTCCGCATTCTTTTCCTGGTGGTCGGGTCCGTGGTGTTGTACGGTTTCGCGCTTTCGCACCTGGGGCTTTACCTTTCAGTTTTTCTGCTGGTGCTCATCAGCAGTCTTGCCAGCCACGAATTCAATTGGAAAGTCGCCGTGGCGAACGGCCTGTTCCTCGTGGCGTTCTCCTACCTTGCGTTCATACGCGGCCTGGGCTTGATATTTCCCCTGTGGCCCAGCGCATTCGCCAACTAGGAGACGGCAATGGAACTACTGCAAAACCTGATGCTGGGTTTCTCCGTGGCGTTCACGCCGGAAAACCTCAGCTACGCATTCCTGGGCTGCCTGTTGGGCACGTTGGTCGGCGTATTGCCGGGCCTGGGCCCGGTGCCCACCATCGCGATGCTGCTTCCCATCACGTATGTGCTGCCGCCCACTGCCGGCCTGATCATGCTGGCGGGCATTTATTACGGCACCCAGTACGGCGGCTCGACGACGGCCATTCTGGTTAACCTGCCGGGGGAAACGTCCGCCGTGGTGACGGTGCTGGATGGTCACCAGATGGCGCGCAACGGCCGGGCGGGCGCGGCCTTGTCGCTTGCCGCCATCGGATCATTCTTCGCGGGTAGCGTTGCCACGGTGTTGATCGCGGCGTTCGCGCCACCCTTGGCTGAAGTGGCCTTCGCATTCGGACCCGCCGAGTATTTTTCCCTGATGGCGCTGGGTCTGATCGGCGCGGTGGTCCTGGCCTCGGGGTCGCTGCCCAAGGCCATTTGCATGATTCTTCTGGGCTTGCTGCTGGGCATGGTCGGCACCGACGTCAATTCGGGTGTCGCCCGCTACGATTTCAGCATCCCGGAATTGCAGGACGGTATCGACTTCGCCATCGTCGCGATGGGCGTTTTCGGCCTGTCTGAAATCATGGCCAACCTGGAGCAAAAAGAGAACCGCGTCGAGATCACCGACAAGGTGGGTTCGCTGTATCCCAGCCGGCAAGAGTTCCGCGAAGCGGCGCCCGCCATCGTCCGCGGCACCGCCCTGGGTTCGGCGCTGGGCATCCTGCCGGGTGGCGGTTCCGTCCTGTCGGCCTTCGCCTCGTACACGCTTGAGAAGAAGCTGTCGAAACAACCCGAGCGTTTCGGCAAGGGCCATCCGGCCGGCTTGGCGGGTCCGGAATCCGCCAACAACGCGGGCGCGCAAACCTCATTCATCCCGCTCCTGACGCTGGGTATTCCGGGCAACGCGGTCATGGCCTTGATGGTGGGCGCGATGACCATCCACAACATCCAGCCCGGCCCGCAAGTGATGACGAGCCACCCCGAGCTGTTCTGGGGCCTGATCGCGTCCATGTGGATCGGCAACCTGATGCTGGTGATCCTGAACCTGCCGTTGATCGGTATCTGGGTGAAGCTGCTGCGCGTTCCCTACCGCATGCTGTTCCCGGCAATCCTGGTGTTCTGCACGATTGGCGTGTATTCGCTGAACTACAACGTGTTCGACATCTTCATGTTCGCCATCTTCGGCATCATCGGGTATGTCTGGAGCAAGCTGGGCTGCGAAGGCGCGCCGCTGTTGTTGGGGCTGGTGCTGGGCCCGATGATGGAAGAGAACTTCCGCCGGGCGTTGCTGCTGTCGCGCGGTGAGTTCAGCACTTTCGTCACGCGTCCGCTGTCCGCCACATTGCTGGCGCTGGCCGCCATTCTGCTCGTGCTGGTGATGTTGCCGGCGCTGCGCAAGAAGCGCGAAGAAACGTTCGTCGAGGTCGACTGACCACGGGAAACACGCTTGGCTCCGGGCCTGGTGCGGCGCAAGCCGGCCAGGCCTTTTTTTTCAGGCCCGTATTTCAACCTGCATTTTTCACGGCGCCTTCCGCTGGGGCTTTCACCCAGCGTCGCGCGCCACCAGGCTCTTCAAGCCATACAGGCGCTCGCGATGCAGCGTCGTAGCCAGTGGTTCGGGCTCGCGGCCCAGTGCGACGTAGTCGTCGGGAATCTGTGCAATGGCCGTGCGCATGGCGTTCGCGTCGGCTTGCCACCATTGCACCAGCATGCGGTCGGGGTTGTACACGTCCAGCCCCTGGCGCCGCAACTCCGATCGGTTGAAGTCCTTCAGGTTCCAGGTCAACACCTGCACCACGGGCGGCTGCTGCAAACCACAGCGCGCGCGGCGCGCCAGGCCGGCGGCAATCACATGGAAGTCCTTGGGGTCGCTGTAGCGCAAAGAAGCTTCATACACCTGCGTGTCGGCTTCATTGGCCTCGGGAAAGCGCGCGTTCATCTCGGCCCAGAATTCGGCCAGCACCTCGGGCGGGATATCCCAGATGCGCGACGCGTTGCGTCGCCATTCCTCGCCAATGCGTTCGGTCCATACCGGCGCGTACACGCCGGCATCCGCCAGACGCAACAGCAGCCGCCGCAAAATGCCGGACATCAGGACGCAGGCGTCCAGGACGATGAAAGGGGGGCGGGCGGCGGGGGCGTTCAAGACGACAGAAAGGAAGGGAAAACAGGGAAAGCAGGCGAAAGCGCAGGGCAGGCGCAAGACAGGCGACCCGAAAGGCCGATGCCTTTCGATCGCAAAAGTGGTGCCCGAGACCGGAATCGAACCGGTACGACCTTGCGGTCGAGGGATTTTCTTACCACTTCGGCTTTCGCCGCCAGCGCGCGTGCGCTGTTCGTGGTCTGGAGCACGCCTTCACCATAGCCTTGCGGCCTTAGGTGCCCGCCGTCTGCTCTCTACACCTTCCCCGATTTTTCAATCGGGGCTTGGCTCGGCGTTGGCTCGGAACAAGTCCAGGGCATTCGCCGAGTTTGACGGGCTACACCTTTGAAGTTTCCTCCAAAGGGCTCAAATTTTTTCAAGTCCCTTGTGTCTACCAATTTCACCACTCGGGCGATGCGCGGCGCTTTGCAAGGGCCGGCAGCGGGCGTGACTATAACATCCCGCCGCCTGCGTACCGGCTACTTGCGGCCGAACAGCCGGCCAAGAAAGCCGGCGGGTTTGGCGGCGGCTGCTTCGGCTTCCAGGGCGTTCTTCATCGACAGCTCTTGAAAATAGGTTCTGCCGTTTTGCTGGTACGACGACGATGCCTGGCGGTAGGCCACGGCCGATTCCGCGTGGCGCTTCATCTGGCCGTAGATCCGGCCGCGCGCGAACAGCGCCCAGCTGCGGTAGTCCGGGTCCAGACCCAGCAGGCGGTCGCAAGCGGCCAGCCCTTCGTCATTGCGCTTGGCGGCGATCAGCGCGTTGATGCGCTCGGCGTGCAGTGGGCCGCTGTCGGGCCAACGTTCCAGGGCGGTGTCGGCATAGGCCACGGCCTCGTCGGCGCGGTTCAAATGCGTCAGCGCTTCGATGCGCACGCGGCGCCATTTCAGCCAGTCCGGGTCCAGCGAAATGGCCACCTCGGCCAGCGGCAGCGCTTCGTCATGGCGTTCCAGGTAGTTCAGCATGTCGGCCGCGTTGCCGGGCAGGAAGTCGTCGCTGGGCGCCAGTTCGTACCCTTTCAGGTAGTACGCCAGCGCGGCCTCCCAGTTGCGCTGGTCGCGCTGGGCGTTGCCCGCCACGAACAGCAGCTGCGCGTCGCCGCTGTCAAGCGGGTCCAGGCCGATCAGCGCCTCTTCGGCACGTTTCGGTTCGCCACTGCGCACGTATTCGCGGGCCTGTTCCTTGCGGCCCTCCCAGCCCGTGTCGGACAGCGCATCCAGATGGCGCCACAAGGGCACGGCTTCGTCCGCGCGACCCAGCCGGTGCAGGGATCGCGCCTTGCCTTCCAGCGGCCAGTCCCAGTCGGGCTCGCGTCGCAGCAGGCTGGTCCATTCCTCGATGGCGTCGGCGTGGCGATCCATGGCTTGCAGGCAGGACGCGCGGTTGTGCTGGATGGCGTTCTGTTCGCCCAGGATGGCGCGCGCGCGGTCGAACATGGCGATGGCGTTTTGCAGGTCGCCCAGGCGCCGGTAGTTGTTGCCGGCGTCGTACAGAAAGCCGCCGTTGTTGGGCGCCAGCGCAACGGCGCGCTGGTGGTAGGGCAGGGCATCCGTGTAGCGGCCGGCGTTGTGCAGGTTTGAACCGATATAGCAATGCGGCGCGGCGGCGGCCGACCGGATCTGAGAGGCACGGGTCCAGCTGGCGATGGCATCTTCCAGGCGGCGGTCGTTGATCAGCAGATAGCCTTCGGCCATCAGCAGGCCAAAGTGCGAAGGCGCGCGTTGCCGGGCGTCCCGCAATCCGCGCCAGGCTTGCTGCTTGTCGCCGTCGTCGTATTGCACCACCGCCTGCACGGCAATGGCGTCGCTGCATTGCGGATCCAGCGCCAGGGCGCGCGCCAAGTCAGCGTCACGCTGAATGTAAGCCTTGCGCTGGGCGTGGCAGCGGGCACGCAAGGCCCACGCGGTGGCCGAGTTGGGCTGTTCGCGCACGGCTTGGTCGCACAGCGACAACATTTTTGGAAGGTCGCTACCGTCTTCGGCGCGGTGAATGGCTTCGATCAAGGCGGACATGCGTGGGTTCCGTCGTTACGTCGGTGGCTGGGCGGGTGCTGAGAATGGCCGGGTGGCCTAGCGCGAGAACGCGCTGGCGTCGTGGCGGCAACTGTAGGTGCGGTCGCTGGCGGGGATGTCGTCGCTGCCGCATTCCCACCGGCGCACGCCGCCGCCTTTGCGTTCGGCGCGCAGTTCGGGCACGTAGACCAGATGCTTGCCCGCCAGGCTGGGCGTGCCGTCGGTGCTGGGCGTGCCGGCAATGGTGAAGCGCAATACGCCGTTGACCGGGTTCATCTCCACCTTGGAAAAGCCGCTGTCCTGCATGGACTGCTGGCTGATGCCAAGGTCGTCCAGGCCGGCCGGGAACTTCTGCGTACGGCGATAGTGGTTCTCCGCCAAGCGGCGCACCGGGTCGGACACCAGGTCGTAGCGGTTGATGTCCGCATGCAGCGGGTTGTCGCTGTTGCGGTCGCCGGTGGCGTTCACGCCAATGACGATGCCCCCCACCACCAGCACCAGGGTGCCGAACACGAAAAACAGAAACTTGCCCGCGCCGGTGACGGACGGGGCGCGCGCCACGGCCGCCTGCATCGCGTGCGGGTTCGCCTCCTGCGTGACCACATGCGTGCCGGCCAAGGCGTTGTGCATGGCGCGTTCGCCAAAGATCATTTGCTGCAAATGGTGGAACAGGCCGGGCAGCAGCATGTTCACCGTGTACTTCAGGGTGTGCCGCCACAATGACCGCACCAGGCCGGGCGCCTTGCCCTTGCGATTGACCACGCGCAGTTTCACGGCGCGCTTGCCCGGCGAGCCATTGCCCCACGCGTCCATGAAGGCGGGCAGGAACCAGCCGATCAAACCGGCGACCAAGGCAATCCAGAAAGGCGCCTGGTCACCGGTCAAGCCCTCGTAGGTCAGCTGGGACGCCAGGATCAAGACGGTCATTCCCACCGCCATCACGACGGCGTCGATCGCGCTTGCACCCAGCCGGGGCCAGATGCTGGGAAACACCAGCGCGCTGTCCGGTCCGGCGGCGGCGGAACGGGCGGCGGCCTTGGGCGCGGAGGTTTTCGCGGGTTTGGTTTTCTTCTTGCCCGTGGCGAATGCGCCGGTGGGCTGGGCGGCCGACGAAGCCGGGACAGGCAGCGGCGCCTGGCAACTGAAGCATTGCGTATTCGAGGCGGGGTTCTGCCAATTGCAGCGAGGGCATTGCATGGAAACTGAGATCCTGGGAGCGCCTGGGGGCCGTACAACAACGACCGGAGCGCGGATGATACTCAAGTCTTGCGCTAGGGAAAACCCGGATCACCGCGTGTGCGAACAACCGCCACTGAAACAGATGTGGGGCGCAGCGCTCCGCGGTGTCGCAAGGTTCCGTCGCGATGCCGGGCGTGGATCAGGGCCCCGCGCCGGCCCATGCTTATGCGCCCGTGGCCTCGCGCAGGGCAAGAATGAAACCGTTCAGTGCTGCATCGCGGTCTGGTTCGTTGGGGCTCGCGTAGCGCGGCTCGGGATAGGCGGCAAGCTGCACCACCGCCAGCTGTGCGCGCGTATCGATGAAGATGCGCTGACCGGAATGGCCCATGGCCATCATCGCGCCGTCCTCGCGCAGCCACCAGCTGTATCCGTACGCCGCGAGGCCCAGCGCCTCTCGATGCGCGGCGTGCTGGTCGGCCGGGATCTGGAATGCCGGGGTGCCGGACCGTGCAACCCAGCCTTCGGGCAGGATGCGCTCGCCGCCCGCCACGCCATCGTCCAGGACGAACTGTGCGAAGCGGCCGATGTCGCGTAGCGTCATGCCCGCGCGGCTGCCTCCGATCTCTTGCCCATCGTCAGATTCCAGGGTGTAGAACCCGTCGAATTCCATGCCGCACGGCTGCCAGATTCGCCGTGACATATAGTCGGCCAGCGTCCCGCCGGTGGCGGCGCTGAGTACCGCGCCCAGCAGATACGTATCCCCGGTGTTGTAGTGCCATACCCGGCCGGCGTCGTGGGCGCGATGGCAGGCGCGCAGCAAGCCCAGCACGCCGCCCGGCACCTTGTCGGCCAGCGATTTGCTATAGCGATTCACATCCGAGGACTTGTCGGTGTAGTTTTCTTCCCAGGCGATACCTGATGACATTGTCAGCAGGTGGCGCACCGTGACGGCATCGTAGGCGCAGCCGGCCAGCGCCGGCACATAGGCCGTCACCGGGTCGTCCAGGCTCGCAATCGAGCCGTCGTGCAAGGCCGCGCCCGTCAGCATGGCCGTCATGGACTTGACCGTGGACATGGTCGACCAGCGCTCATGCGCTTGGAAACCCAGGCCATAGCGTTCCAGAACAATGTGGCCACGATGGATCGCGATCAGGCCGGCAACGTTGTTGCGGTCCATCAGATCGGCCACACCCAGCTGTTCATCGCCCTGCGCGAAGCGCACGTCGATTTCGGGAGCGCGCGGCAAGGGGCGTGGCTGCGAACCACGGCGGATGGCGCGGGTGGCGAACAGGCGATCGACGATGCGATAGCCATACGACTGCAGGCAGGGCGGCCACAGCAGGAAGTCTTCACCGCGCGGCAGGTGTTCAACGGCCTCGGCCAACCGCGGGGAGGGGATAGCGTTCATGGATACCTCAATAAAAAGCCGGGCGCGCGGCCCGGCACAAATCAGTCGTTGCGCACGCCCAGGCGTTTCACGATCGGGCCCCACACATCGGCCTCGGTTTTCATCGACTCCGCCACCGAGGCGGGTCCAAGCTCCTTGGGCGGCGTCATGTAGATGTCGGCCATTTGCTTGCGCACCGCCGGATCAGCCCAGAACTTGCGCGTGGCCTCGGTAAGCCGAGTCACGATCTCGGGGGGCGTGCCCTTGGGCGCCATCAAGCCGTACCAGGCGTCGCCGGGAAAGCCCTGCACGCCGACCTCCGCAATCGTGGGCACATCGGGAAGCTGCGCGACGCGGTCTGCGCCGAAGATCACCAGCGGTACCGCCTTGCCGGGCTTGACCTGCGGCACCGCGCCGGTAAGCGCGTCCGCGGTCAGGTCGATTTGTCCGCCGATTAAATCCATCATTGCCGGCGCTGCGCCCTTGTACGGTACGTGCGACATCTCGATCTTGAAGTGCTCGGCCAGAAATGCCACGTTCAGGTGTGTGGAATTGCCGATCCCGGCCGAGCCGTAGTTCAGATGGCCGGGGCTGGCCTTGGCCTTCTTCACCAGGTCATCCACCGACCGGATGCCGGTGGCGGGATTGGCTACCAGCACCTGTGAGGTGCCGGCGATCTTCGTGACCGGATCGAAGTCGCGAGTGGGGTTGTAGGCCAGTTGCGAGTAGGTGAATGGGTTTACCGACATGTTGGACGTGCTGCCGAACAGCAGCGCATAGCCGTCGGCCGGCTGCTTGGCCACATAGGCGGCCGCGATGCTGCCATTGGCGCCGGGCTTGTTTTCCACCACCACGGTGCCGCCGATCTCTTTGCCGGCGTAGGCAGCCCAGGCGCGCGCCAGCGCGTCGGCCGCGCCGCCGGCAGCCACGGGAACAAATACCGAGACCGGGCGGGCCGGCCAGTCGGCGGCGCTAGCTGGCGCGGCGCAAGCCATGGCCAGCGTGCCGGCTGCGGCCAGGCCTATCAGGCGTTGAAAACGGGGAGAAGCCGACTGCGGAAAGCGCGAACCGAGGGCCATGGCCTGTTGCTCCAGTTGAATTCGGATGGCGAACCCGCATTCTGGAAGTCCCAATTCATTACGTCCAATGCATAATTAATCATCAACGCATAATTAAAAAGTAATAAAACCACGGGGTCCGCATGAACTTGCAGCAGCTGGAACACTTTCTTGTGTTGGTGGAGACTCGATCTTTCAGCCGTGCAGCCGTCAAACTGCACCTGACACAGCCCGCCCTCAGCCGCAGTATCCAGGCGCTTGAAGAAACGCTGGGCGGCCGCTTGCTTGAACGCGACAAAGAGAAAACGCTGACAGCGCTGGGCGAGCTGGCCATCGTGCGTGCGCGGCGCATCCGGGTCGAACTGTCCGAGCTGCGTCGCAGCGCCAGTCTGTTGGCCGACTACGCGGGCGGCACGCTGCGGCTGGGCCTCGGCCCCACGCCCACCGCGATTCTTTCGGTGCCGCTGCTGCGCGAGATGAAGGAGCGCTATCCGGCAATCAAGCTGCTGCTAAGCGGCGGTGCACCCGAGATGCAGGTGCAAGAGCTGCGCGAGGGGGCGGTCGACGCGCTGGTGGTTCACCGCAACCACATCCCGGCCGACGCGGATCTGCATCTGATGTTCTTTCCCCGCACGCCGCTGGGCTTCGTGGTTCGGACCGGGCATCCACTGGCCGGCCGGACCGATCTCGATTTTCAGGCCTTGCGTCGTTTCGGCGTAGCCGCCAGCGGCCGAGCCATGAGCGACGAGGTGATGCACCGACTGAATGCCTATTTCGGCCCAACAGCGCATTTCATCGAAGCGATCCAGTACCAATCGAACGACATCCACCCGCTGGTCGATTTGGTCCGAACCAGCGATACGGTGTTCTTTGGCGTGCTGCGCGTGGCGCAGCCTGGAATCGCCCATGGCGAGTTGGTGCACTTGGATATCCGACCGGCATTGGAGTTGTCGTCCCAGTTTGTGTTTGTGACTTTGGAAGGCAAAACACTGCCACCCGCGCTATTGCGGCTCAGGGATCTGTGCACGCGCTACATGTCGGGAGAGGATGCCCCGTGACGCTACGGGAAGCCGGTGTCTTTGCGTGGCGACTGCCGATATAGCGCGCGGGCGCCGGGGCGAAGGCCGTATTTCGGGCCGGTCTACCACACCGGTAGGGGAACGCAGCCGCGCCGCAAAGGCGCGTTGGCTGCTGTCGAGGGTCTGGCGGAAGCGGTGAGATTCGAACTCACGAACGGTTGCCCGTTGCCGGTTTTCAAGACCGGTGCAATCGACCACTCTGCCACGCTTCCGGGGTGATGCCGCGCCGCGCGTCGGGTCGCGGCGTTACGGCTTGGGGATTCGGCCGTCAGGCAAACATTCTGCCCGATCGATCCCGCGAGATGCCGTAAAGGGCGCAATAATAATCTATTTGCTGCAAAGGAGGCACGCGATGCACGCTGTAGAAATCTCCCGCCCCGGCGGCCCCGAGGTCCTGGTCCCCGTAGAACGCCCCACGCCCGAGCCGGGCACGGGTGAAGTCCTGATCAAAGTCAGCGCCGCGGGCATCAACCGCCCCGACGTGTTCCAGCGCAAGGGCAACTATGCCCCGCCGCGTGGCGTGTCCGACCTGCCGGGCCTGGAAGTGGCCGGTGAAATCGTGGGCGGCGACGTCGCCGACAGCGGCTTTGCCATCGGCGACAAGGTCTGCGCGCTGGTGGCCGGCGGCGGTTATGCCGAATACTGCGTTGCCCCCGTGGCGCAATGCCTGCCCATCCCCAAGGGCTTGTCCGACGTCGAAGCGGCCGGTTTGCCCGAGACGTATTTCACGGTCTGGAGCAACGTGTTCGATCGCGGCCGTTTGTCCGAAGGCGAAATCTTGCTGGTGCACGGCGGCGCCAGCGGCATCGGCACCACGGCGATCCAGTTGGCGCGCGCCATGGGCAACCGCGTGTTCGCCACGGTCGGCAGCGACGACCGCGCCCGTGCCGTCGAGGCGCTGGGTGCTGAAAAGGGCATCAACTACAAAACCCAGGATTTCGTGAAGGAAGTCATGGACGCGACCGACGGGCGCGGCGTGGACGTCATCCTGGACATGGTGGCCGGCGACTACATCGCCCGCGACATGCAGTGCCTGGCCGATGACGGCCGCATCGTCATCATTGCGCAGCTGGGCGGTTCGCGCGCCGACGTGGACACCTCGCAGGTGATGCGCCGCCGCCTGACCATCACGGGCTCGACCTTGCGTCCCCGCCCGGTCGCCTTCAAGGGCGCCATCGCTCGCGCCCTGCGCGAACAGGCCTGGCCCTTGCTGGAAAAAGGGGCCATCAAGCCCATCGTGCACGCCACCTTCCCGCTGGCCGAGGCCTCCAAGGCCCACGCCATGATGGAAGGCGGTGAAAACATCGGCAAAATCATCCTGACAATGTAAGAATCGCGCGGCGATCGGCG
>NZ_JBLVOL010000047.1:70575-95336 GCF_053543755.1 Achromobacter semiaridum
CCCCCCCGCAACAGGATACAATCTTGGGTTTCGCCTGGAATTTTTTCCAGGCAGGCCCGTGGGCGGTTGCATCATTGCCCGGGGCTCACCCCCACTCTGACACCTGCCATGACTTCAGTCGACAATCGCGCCCGCCTTGTGCTGGGCAACTGGAAGATGCACGGCAACCTGGCCGAGAACGCCGCGTTGCTGACCGAGCTGCGCGCCGCGGATGCCGCGAGCCACTGCGAGATCGGCATCTGTGTTCCGTTTCCCTATCTGGCGCAAGCCGGCTCGGCCCTGACCGGAAGCAGCGTGTCGTGGGGCGCGCAAGACGTCAGCGCACACCAAAAAGGCGCCTACACCGGTGAAGTGTCCGGTGCGATGCTGAAAGAATTCGGTTGCCGCTGGGCATTGGCCGGCCATTCCGAGCGCCGCGTACTGCACAACGAAACCGACGAAATCGTCGCCGCCAAGGCGCAAGCCGCGTTGGCCGCCGGCCTGACCCCGGTGGTCTGCGTCGGGGAATCGCTGGCGGATCGCGAAGCAGGCAACACGCTGGCCGTCATTGAACGCCAGTTGAAGCCCGTGCTGGCGCTGGGCGCCGAATCGGTCGCCCGCATGGTCCTGGCCTACGAACCCGTCTGGGCCATCGGCACCGGCCGCACCGCCAGCCCCGAGCAGGCGCAGGAAGTTCACGGCGCCATCCGCGCCGCCCTGCGCACGCTGGGCGCGGCGCAAGTACAAGTTTTATACGGCGGTAGCGTCAAAGCTGCCAACGCCGCCAGTTTGTTCGCCATGACAGATATCGACGGGGCCCTGGTCGGCGGCGCGTCGCTAGTGGCTGAAGAATTTTTGCGTATTGCCGCCATCTAAGTTTCCGTTCCGGAGTCTGTAATGCCCTTGATGCTTAAACTTTTGCTGGCCGTCCAAGTACTTTCCGCGCTGGCTATCATCGTCCTGGTCCTGCTGCAGCAGGGCAAGGGCGCCGACATGGGGTCCGCTTTCGGTAGCGGTTCGTCCGGCAGCCTGTTCGGTGCCACTGGCGCCGCCAACTTCCTGTCGCGCGCCACCAAGTGGGCCGCCGTGGTCTTCTTCGCGTCCACCGCCGGCTTGGCCTACGTCAGCCACAAGGGCACCAGCGGCCCGGCCGTTGACTCCGGCGTGATGCAAAGCTTCCCGGCCGACCGCTCCGTGCCGCAAGTGCCGGGTGCAGCCCCCGCTGCTCCTGCCACCGGTGGTTCTTCGGTTCCGGGTGCTGCTTCGGTTCCGGCGGTGCCTGCCGCGCCGGCCAAGCCCGACGCCTCGGTGCCCACTGCCCCGGCCGCTCCGGCCAGCAAGCCGGCTGAAACGCCCGCTAAGTAAGATCGGGCAAGGTTGAAAAAGCCGGCGTGCGCGCCGGCGTTTTTATTGGATCGGCCCGAAAAATTATCCAAATTATGCAGACGATTCCCGCCACCGAGGCATGTCGGTCGCGGGTTTTTTACGCCCAGAAAATATTGAGGATTGTTCTCGTGATCGATATGCTTCGCCGACTATTTCCAATAGCCCATGGCGTGCCACGCAACGTGATGCTTCGCGCTCGGTACGCATACTAGAGGCGGGAAGGGGTCGGGAATGGCTCCGTTTTGGAAGGGATTCCGGGTTGAATAATTTCCATGCTAGAATGCTCGACTTTCTGGCACTGCCTATGGCGGTGACCGGAAATCTGGTGAAAGCCGACGTGGTGAAATTGGTAGACACGCTATCTTGAGGGGGTAGTGGCGAAAGCTGTGCGAGTTCGAGTCTCGCCGTCGGCACCAAGAATTCCTCGTAAAAAGCCCGCTGAAACGCTACGTTTCAGCGGGCTTTTTGCTTTGAGTTCGCGTTTGCTCTTGGCCTTGGACGCATGACCATTGAATGCCTCAATGCAGGTTCCCGGCAAACGCCACCACCGCCACCACGAACGTCGTGACCCCAACTGCCGCCAATCGATATGCCCGCTTCGCGGCATGCGCGTTGTTTCGGCTTAGCCCGATCAGCGTCGCCACCGTCGACCACAACCCCGTGAACGCCAGCAGCGCCAGCGTGTACACCCAATCCGACAGGTCATAGCCGCCACCCCCGATCGACACGGACGCCGACGTCCGTGGCCACAGCAACGCAATCAGTGTGCCGGCCACCACGGCAAAGACGGCAAGCCAGGCCAGAAATGCGCGGTCCTTCAGCATGGTTTCGATCCTAGGGTTTCAGTTAGGGGATGTAATGCGCACGGCAATACGCGCCAGATCCGTGATCCGGCACTGTTATAAAGGGCGTTGTGGTTTCAACAGTAGGGCAAGCTTATGTCGATTCAACAGTTGATCCGTTGCGGTGCGGCGGTGTCGCTTATCGCGATGGGTACAGGATGTTCCATGGTTGGCTTGGGAGACTCCCGTAGCAGCGAGTGTCAGTGGTATCGCAGCAGCTGCATGCACGAAGGCTCGTACGACCCGGGCGAAGAAGACTACGCCGAGGACGAGGCAAAGCGGTTGAACAAGCAGTCTTCCGACCGGCTGCGCCGCAGCTCGGGCAACTGAAGCGGCTGAACCTGCCGACGCAGCCGAGCCCCGCCCGCGCGGCAAGGGTCAGGCTTCCAGATAATGGTTACGCAAGACGTCGGCGTCTATCTTCAGCGCGTCTTGCAGATACCGGTCCATGGTGCCGTATTCCTGCTTGATGGCTTGCACCGATGCGTCCAGATACGCCGGCGCCACTTCCAGCAGCGGCATCATCACGTCTTCCTTGATGCCGCTAGCGCTGGATTTTGCCAGGATGTCCTGGAAGAACCGGGCGTTGCAGTGATTCGATTCCAGATAATTCGACAGGATATCGTCCTGCGCCACGCCCAGCGCCGATAGCAGTAAAAGCGATGCAAAGCCCGTGCGGTCCTTGCCTGCCGTGCAATGAAACAGCAGCGTCTTGCCGGTCATTGCCGTGTTCATGAAGCCGCCGAACGCGGCTTGGTAGCGCGAGGGAAACTCGCGGTAGATCTCGACCATCATGGTCGTCGCGAATGCCGGGGTGGCGTCGCGAAGGCGCGGCAGCAGGGACGCCATCGCCATATTGCCGTCCAGCACGGGCGATGCAATCCAGTGAAAGCGTTGGCCGAAGTGCGCCTCGTCGTGGGCTTTTTCGGGTTCAGCGCGAAAATCGATGACGGCTTCCAAACCCAGCGCGCCCAGCCGTTCCAGGTCGGTGGCGCTGGCCCGGCCCGGGTTGCCGCTGCGAAACAGTTTGCCCCGCCGCACGCGCCTGCCGTCGATCCCGGTCAACCCGCCCAGGTCGCGCGCATTGTGCACGTTCTCAAGCTCCAGGCGGCGTTGCATGGCCTCCGGCGTTGGCATGAATGGATCTTGTTGGCGCATGGGGGTCGGCATGGGTTCCTTCACGTGTAAACGGGTCGGACGATCGTAGCACCACCGACTCACTCACAGCGGTCATGCCACCCTTGCGCGAGGTGCGGCGTCGGCACTCGTTTCGGCAATAGCCGCCCGGGCCTAAGCCCCCAGTTTTCCCAGCAATTCAATCAGCTGCCGCTTTTCCGCCGCACCCAGTTCCTGGCTGATCCGCGCGTCATGCGCCTGCACGGCCTCTGTGATGTCGGCCAGCACGGCGCGGCCGGATTCGGTTGCTGCCAGGGAATAGGCGCGCTTATCGTGCTCGGCGTCCTGCCGTTCCACATAGCCCAGCGCTTGCAGCTGATTCACGATCTGCACGGCGCCCGACCGCGCAATGCCCTGGATGCGGGCCAGGTCCGTCAGTTTCAGGCGGGTATTTGCCGCAATCAACGTCAATGCCGAGAAGCGCTGGGGGGTGATGTCCCAGGGCGCCAATGCCGCCAGGAAGTCTTCATAGATAACGATCTGCGCACGTCGGATGGCGTAGCCGACCAGACCGTCCAGCGCGCCGTACTGGACGCCGGGAACGTGGGGCTGAAACTGCTCGCCTCGCGCGCCAGGGCGGCGGGGGCGTTGGGATGCGGCTCGTGACATGGCGGTGGCGCGGGGCAGGGTCCTGGTGTCAGGGGGCTCAACACTAATGCAGTCATGCGCGCCGCGCTACCGGATTACGGGAAATCCCCCGTGCGGAAATGGCGACGATTTTGTTATGTTGCATAACAAATAAGACCAGGAGTAGACATGCAAATCGTCATCGCCGGCGCCGGCATCGGCGGGCTGACGCTCGCGTTGATGCTGCATCGGCGCGGCATCGATTGCCGCGTATATGAAAGCGCCCAGGAACTGAAGCCGCTGGGCGTGGGCATCAACCTGCTGCCGCACGCGGTCAGCGAACTGGAACAGCTGGGGCTGATGCCCGCGCTGGCCGAACGCGCCATTGAAACGTCGCAACTGCACTACTACAACAAGTTCGGCCAGCCTATCTGGCGCGAGCCGCGTGGGGTGCAAGCCGGCTACCCCCTGCCGCAGTTCTCGGTGCACCGGGGCGAATTCCAGATGTTGCTGGCCCAAGCGGTGCGAGACCGTCTGGGCAACGACGCCATCGTGACGGGCATGGTGCTGGAATCGGCCGAGCAGGACGCGGACGGCGCCACGGCAGTGTTCCGGCGGCGCGCGGACGGATCGATGCACCGCGTGCGCGGCGACATCCTGGTGGGCGCCGACGGCATCCATTCCGCGTTGCGCCGCCAACTGCATCCGGTGGGCGATGAACCGCGCTTTTCCGGCCGCATGCTGTGGCGCGCGGTCACCGAGGCCCCGCCCTACCTGGACGGGCGCAGCATGTTCATGGCCGGTCATCAGGACCAGAAGTTTGTCTGCTACCCGATCTCTGAACCGCTGCGCCGCGAAGGGCGATCGCTGATCAACTGGATTGCCGAATTGTCCGTGCCGGGCGCCGAACTGCCGGCCACCGACTGGAACCGCCAGGTCGACAAGTCAGTGTTCGCGGACAGGTTTGCCAACTGGCGCTGGGACTGGATCGACATTCCCGCGATCATCGACGGCGCGCAAGCCATCTACGAATTCCCCTTGGTGGACCGCGACCCACTGCCGCGCTGGACACGGGGACGCGTGACGCTGTTGGGCGACGCCGCGCATCCCATGTATCCCATCGGTTCGAACGGTTCGGCGCAGGCCATACTGGACGCGCGCTGCCTGTCGGACTGGCTGGCGCAGGCGGCTGGCGGTCGGGTGCGCACGCCGGAAATCGCGTTGTTGGAATATGAGGCCGAGCGCCTGCCGCGCACCGCCGGCATCGTGCTGCGCAACCGCTTGAATGGCCCCGAACAGGTCATGCAGATGGCCGAAGAGCGGGCGCCGCAAGGTTTCACCGACATCCACGATGTGATTGCGCACGAGGAATTGGCGGCAGTATCGCTGCGCTATAAACAACTGGCGGGATTTGATCCCGCCGCCTTGAAGAAAAGCCGGGAAGCCACGCCATGAGCACCCACAACACACCGACCGACCCCGACGCTCCCCGGCTGGAACCCGTGACGACCGTGATCGTCCAGGTGGGCGCGCCGCAGGAAGTGGGCGACACGCCGCAAGGCCGCCGCCGCGTCATCCCGATTACGGGCGGCACCGCGCAAGGCCCGCGCCTGACAGGCAAGGTGCTGCCGGGCGGCGCCGATTTTCAGATGATCCGCTCGGCCACGTATACCGACATCCACGCGCGCTACGTCATCGAAACGCCCGAGGGCGATCGCGTCTACGTCGAGAATACCGGCATACGCACCGGGCAGGCGGACGACATTGCCCGTCTGGTGCGCGGCGAACCCGTGGACCCCGCCAGGATCTATTTCCGCAGCTATCCGCGCTTTGAAACGGCAGCGCCCGCATTGGGCTGGATGAACGAAAGCCTGTTCATCGGCACGGGAGCACGCTATCCCGACCGGGTCGAACTGCGCTTCTACCGCATTTGCTGAACCCGCGGCATCCGCCGCGGCATGACGATAAAAACGACTCGGAGACAACCATGACTTCAATGCTGCGCCGCCTGTTGGGCGGCTTCCTGCTGTGCGTGCCACTTGCCGCGATGGCGCAATTTCCCAATGGGCCGGTGCGGCTGAACGTGGGGTTTCCGCCCGGCACCGGGCCCGACATCGTGGCGCGCACGCTGTCGCAACATATGGGTCCGTTGCTAGGCCAAAGCGTGGTCGTGGAAAACAAGGTGGGCGCGGGCGGGCAGATCGCCGCGCAGACCGTGGCGCGCAGCCCGGCCGACGGCCAGACAATTCTGCTGGGCGAAGTTGGCTCCATCAGCATCTCGCCCGCCACCTACCGCAACCTGAACTACGATCCGCCGCGCGACTTCGCGCCGATCTCTGAAGTTGTGCGCGCCGACTTCGTGCTGGTCGTGCCGGCCGACTCCCCGTATCAGGACCTGACGGCGTTTATCGACGGCGCTAAGAAGGCGTCCGATCGCATCAACTTCGCCACTTTCGGGGCGGGTACGCCGGGCCACTTTGGCGCCGAGCTGTTTGCGCGCGAAGCGGGCATGAAGATCGAGGCCATCCACTACCGCTCGACGGGCGACGCGGTGTCCGGCCTGGTGTCCGGCGCGGTGCAGGCCGCGTTCGTGACGACCGCGCTGGCCGTGCCGCAAGTGCAGGGCGGCAAGCTGCGCGCCTTGGCCATCACCGGCGCGCAGCGCTCGCCCGCGCTGTCGGCGGTGCCGACCTTTGCCGAACGCAGCCTGCCCGCCGTGAACTTCGGCGCGTGGTTCGCGCTGTTCGCGCCCGCCGGCACGCCGGATGCGGTACTGGACCGCCTGCAAAAGGACAGCGCCGCCGCGCTGCGTCAGCCCGCTGCCGTACGCAGCCTGGCCGAGGCCGGCTTCGTGGTGGTGGGGTCCGACCGCCAGACGCTGCAAGCGTTGTTGACCACCGAATCCAAGCGCTGGAGCGATGTGGTGAAGGCCACGGGTTTCCGCGCCGACTGATCGTTGCCGGCCCCCCGTTTGCCGGCATCCCGTTGCCGGCATCCCGTTGCGGGCATCCCGTTGCCGGCATCCCGTTGCGTGGCCGAAAGCCATCACGGCGCCATCAGCGCTTCGGCCTGATAGGCGTCGTGCAGCAATGCCATGAACACGGGCGCGTCAGGCATCGCGGTGTCACCGATACGCCTCACCGCGACGCCGGGCGTCCAGGAGTTCATCACGGCGGCCCCCGCCATGGCCGGCAGGTCGGCCAACGTCACGGGCTGCACCCGCTGCGGTATCTGCCTGTCGTGCAGCTGCCGCTGCACGATGCCCATCGTCGTGCCGGTCAGCATTTGGGCATCGGGCCACACCACGGCCTGCCCATCCCAGAACGCAAGGTTCCAGATGGACGCCTCGCTCAAACGACCCTGCTGATCGACGAAGGCTGCGTCGTCGGCGCCTTGTCGGGCCGCCTGCCGCAACAGATACGTCTTGGCGACTTCGCCCACATGCTTCACGGCTGGCAGCATCCGCTCGTGCTGCATCGCCGCCAACGACAGGGGCCCGGGGGGCCCGTTTGACGGCGGCCCGGTCCGTACCAGAATGTCCAGCGGGGTATCGCCTTGGGCAACGGTGAATTCGCCGGCTGGGGAATAGACGGTGGCGACCAGGGATAAGTCCTCGGGGCTGGCGCCGATGGCCGAACGCAGCGCATCCACGATGGCGGTATCGGGCAACGCCTGCCCGAACATCGTCAGCGAGGCCGCGCGCAAACGTGCCAAGTGCAGGTCCAGGCCCCTGAGCCGTCCGCCGCGTACCTGCATCGCGGTGAAGTGGGCGTAGCCGGCAAACGCCAGCGGGGCCAGGTCGGCGGCGGTGGCGGGCAGGCCGTTGCGTTGCGTGACATAGGGAAAACTATCTAGGGCGGGCATGAAGGACATCCGGGCTGATCATCAAGTTTCGCCACTATCCTGCATTGCCATTACCAGGGGAAACGAGTTATTTTCACGCCATTATCAAATTTGGCTTGAAGATCATGAATCGCCTGCTGCCCGGCACCCGTGCTCTGCGTACCTTAGAGGCGGCAGCGCGTCACCTGAACTTCACGCGCGCCGCCGACGAACTTGGGCTGACCCCGGCAGCCGTCAGCTATCAAATCAAAGAGATCGAAGAACAACTGGGCGTGGTGCTATTCACGCGCACCAGCCGCAGCATTCAATTGACGCCTGCCGGCACTGTGCTCTTCGACGCCGCTGCCGACGCGTTGCACACGTTGCAGCAGGCAGTGTCCAAGGCGCGACGGCTGACGCGGGGCGATGCCCAACTGCGGCTGTCAGTGGGCGCGCGCTTTGCCACGCAATGGCTGTTGCCGCGCCTGCCTCAGTTTCAGGCCGAACACCCCGGCTTGGCATTGACGTTCGACATCAGCGATGCCGTGCGTGACTTTGCCGCTGATGATGTGGACGCTGCCATCCGATTCGGCGCGGGCGCATACCCGGGCGCGCAGTCCCATCGGCTTTTTCATACCGTCGTCGTTCCCGTGTGCAGCCCGGCGCTGTTGCAATCTGGCCGCCCATTGGGTCGCCCGCGGGACTTGTTCAACCACACGTTGTGCTACGTAGACTGCCGGCCCGGCGGCATTGTCTGGCCGAACTGGCCGATGTGGATGGCGGCGGCAGGCGTTGATGGCTTCGACGATAGCCGTAGCGTCGCCTTCGCGGAATCCAGCCACGTGGTGCAAGCCGTGATGGACGGCGCGGCAGTGGGCTTGGTGGAATGGGAACTGGTCGAGCGCGACGTGCAAGCCGGCCGCCTGATCCGGCTGTTCGAAGTGGGGGTTCGGGTGGCGCCGGAATACGCCTATCACTTGGTGTATCCGGCGGCCAGCGCGTCCGACCCCCGGGTATGCGCATTGCGGGATTGGATGCTGCGGACCGTCAGCGGCGCGGATGTCATCAAACAGCACTATCAACCCGGCTCGTTCCACGAATAGAACAGTTTGTTCCGTCCAGAATCGGCCGTTTTGGCCCTTTTGCTAGTGCGCGTGTCATGGTTCGGCCGTTAGAATTCGTTCCCATATCACCCCCTATCTACCAGTCGAAAGGTCAAGTCCCATGAGCAACGCTTATCTCGAGGCACTCAAGAAGCGCCGTACGCAGTATTCGCTGGGCCGTAATGTGTCGGCCTCCAAAGAAGAACTGGCCAGCCTGATCCAGGAAGCCATCAAGCAAAGCCCTTCGTCGTTCAACTCGCAAAGCTCGCGCGCCGTCATTCTGTTTGGCGATGAAAGCGTGAAGCTGTGGGACCTGACCATCGAAGAAGTGCGCAAGGTGGCGCCCGCCGAAGGTTTCGACAAGACCGAAGCCAAGCTCAAGAGCTTTGCCGCCGGCGTGGGCACCGTGCTGTTCTTCGAAGACCAGGACGTGGTGCGCAGCTTGCAGGAAAAATTCGCGCTGTACGCCGACAACTTCCCGGTGTGGTCCGAGCAGTCGGGCGGCATGGCTCAACTGTCCACCTGGGCAGCCCTGGCCAACGCCAACGTCGGCGCCAGCTTGCAGCATTACAACCCGCTGATCGACGGCGTGGTCGCGCGTGAATGGAACGTGCCGGCTTCGTGGAAGCTGCGCGCGCAAATGCCGTTCGGCTCCAACGAGAACGGTTTTGGCGACAAGCCTTTCATGGACGACGCCGAGCGTTTTCGCGTGGTTGGCTGATTGCCCCTGACCTGAATCAGGCGCCGGTCGCCTGATCAAAAACGTCCTGCAAGCCCGCACTTCCGACAAAGGAAGCGCGGGCTTTTTCGTGGGGCGGTGCAAATTGTCGACAAGTGCATAATGGTCGTTTGTCCCGCCCGACCCATGTGGGCCGGGCAGCAATGCCGCGCGGCAGCAAGCGCGCCTTGAAGGAGAGATGCCTTATGGATCCGATACTTGCCGGGCTGTCCAAATCCTTGCCTCAGGCCAAGACGGTCGAGCAATTGACCCGCCCGCTGCTGGACATGCTGGGCAGCGTGACGGGATTGGAATCCACGTATCTGACCGAGATCGATCTGAAGGCGGATTTGCAGCATGTGCGCTACGCCCGCAACGTGGGCGATTTACAGATCCCCGAAGGCTTGTCCGTGCCATGGTCGGACACGCTGTGCAAGCGTGCCCTGGAAGGCGGGCGCTTGTGCACCAGCGATGTGGCCAATTGTTGGCCGGATTCCGAAGCCGCGCGCCAGCTGGGCATCCAAACCTACGTCAGCGCGCCCGTGCGTACCGACGACGGCCAGCTGTTGGGCACGCTGTGCGCCGCCAGCGCGCGCCAGTTGCAACTGGCACCGCAGGCCGAGTCCGTGTTGAAGCTGTTCTCCAACGTGATCGCCAACTTCCTGCAACGCGAAATGTTGATGGAACAACTGCACTCGGCCAACGTCCAGCTGATGTCCTACGCGATGACGGACCCGCTGACCGGCCTGCCGAACCGCCGTGCGCTATACGAAGAGCTTGAGCGCCTGGAACAGCGTGCGCTGCGCGAAGGCGGCAGCGTGTTGGTGGGCGTGATCGACCTGGACGGTTTCAAGGGCATCAACGACACGTACGGCCATCAGCAGGGGGATGTGTTTCTGCAAGAGATCGCACGCCGCGTCGCCGCCGCCTTACGCACGTCCGACATGCTGGGTCGCATCGGTGGCGACGAATTCGTACTGGTGGGGCCGGGGCCGGCGCTGGATCGCATGGACACCACGGCAGGCGCCGCCGCGCAACGCGGTGACGCCATGGAAGCCGCGCGGTCCCTGGAAGAACGCGCGACGGCGGCCACGATAGGGCGTTACCAACTGGGCGACGCCGCGGTGTCTTATGAAGGCGCCAGCGTCGGCGTGGTGGCCGTGGACCCGCGCGGCCTGGACGCCGAGGCGGCGGTCCGGCTGGCCGATGCACGCATGTACGAGATCAAGCGCGCGCGCAAAGCGGCGCGCACGATCCATTAAGAATCACCGATAGGCCCGCTCGGCCGCCGACCACTTCAACGTCTTGCGCCACTTGCCACCTTGCTGGCGCAGTTGCAGGTCAAAGTAGCCGTCCGTCTTCTCCGGCAGCACCACCAGGATGTTGCTGGCGTCGGACATGTCGTGATCGCGGGTGCCGTCGGGATGCCAGTCGCCCGCGATGGACTTGAAGAAGGACATGGGCTGGGCGAACACCACGCGCAGGGTAGGGCCGTCGATGTGGAACAGGTACAGGGCCTCGAAGTTGGCGCCGCCGCCTGAATAGCCTTCGCTCCATCCGGCGCGCACGCCGAAGGCCACGGCGCCGGGGGCGATTTTGTAGGCCGCCAGGTCGAAGCGTTTCCATTCGGTGGGCACCGACAGCACCGGGGCGTTGGCGTCTTCCGTTGCCACATCCTGGGGCAAGTCGATGTCGGTATCGCGCCAGTCGGTGGGCGTCTTGACGGGGCCGTTGGTGCGCGCCAGCAACGTGGGGGCCGCGCCCGGCGTCGTGCCGAACACGCCGAACCAGACGCCGTTCTTGTCGTCGTCGCTGGACAGGTCGGCGCATTCGCCGCCGCCGTATTTGATCAGCTGCGCCGCGCGTTCGGGCGTGGACGCCAGGCAGACCATTGCGACAAATGTGCCCGGGCGCTGCCCCCAGGGCTTTGCGCCGGCCACCAGCAGCCGCTTGGGGTCTTGGCCCGGGGCCAATTGCTGCACCAGGAATTCACGCGTGAAACCGTCGGGCAGCGCAACGCCTAACCCGTCGGGTTGGGGCGCGCCACTCATCTGGCTGTCGTACATTCGGCGGGCGTCTTCCGTCTGGATGGCGCCGCGCGCCTTGTCCAGCGACGGCACCGTCGTGTCTGCCCATGCTTGCGGCACATACGACGCGCAGGCCAACAGGGGGGTCAACAGTAGCGAGGCGAATCGGATGCGCATGGGTAAGGGTAGCGTGTTGGGGGTTGAGGAAGCCGGCGCAGAATAGCGCGGGTGCACGTTTCAGAACGTTGAACTCTGTTTCTATTTTGTAAGTTGATTTCATGCAGAATGGCACGCCGGGTGTCCGGCGCCACGCCCAAGCGCGGGCTTACGCAAAGAGAGAAGACGCAATGACATTGGCACGTTTCGCACTGAACGCAGTAAAGAGCGTTTTTTTGGCCGGTATGTTCGCGTTGTCCGCGCCGGCGATGGCCATCAATTGCGCCAAGGCGAACACCGCCGTCGACAAGCTGATCTGCGCCGATAAGGCCACGGTGGCGGCCGATGCGAACCTGAATCGCGCTTACCAGGCAATCTTGAAACAGGCGCCCGACGACGGCATCCGAGCGATGCTGATCGCGAGCCAGAAGCGGTGGCTGGCGGCGCGCGATCGTGCGCTTGACCGCTTGCTTGGCGACCCGGACACCGTGCCCAATGACAAGACCGCCGGTGAGATCGCGCGCGAGCTGATCGAGAACCGCAGCGCGCAATTCACGGAAACCGGCAAAGGCGCCACCACGCCCACGATCATACGTAGAGCGGTCGAGCAGCAAAAATTTCAATCGCAATTCACGGGCGGCGCGTTCGCCGGCTATTGGACGACTTGCGACGTGTTGCCGCACGATTATGTCGACTACGAGTGCTTCGCAATCCGTCATTACCAAAACAATGACCGCGTGTGCTCGGTGGACGAATCCTGGGCGTCGGGCGCCGTCTACACCAAACGCTACGTCGCCAACGTGGTTGATGGAAAACCGCGCGTCATCGCGTCGTGCTCGTTCAATAGCGCCGACGAAGCCTGCGCGACGGTCGCGGACACGAAGGCGAATTGGAACAGGCATCCCGAGCCACCAAAGTACGTGTATGCCGACGAGCCGCTGCCCAAGCTGGATGGCGAGATCGATGCGTCGGACGATGCGGAATGGGTGCAGGCCTGCCTGACCGACCCGGCGTATCCGCCGGCGCAATAACCGGGCGTCGGGGGCGCGCACATGGGGCGCGCTCGGGCGCTCAGGCCGGATTTCATCGATATTCAAACCGATACGCAAAACTTGCTGTTTCCAGAAGGCAGGGGCGTCATCGCGCCTTAAAATCCGGCATTGCAGATTTTCGCTGCCGGCATCGGCCCGCGCGGAACGAACCGAGAGATATCGATGGATAAGCGACAAGACCTGGAACCTCCGGCGATCCAGGAGGGCGCGGCCCAGACCGGCGCGGAGCAAACCGGCGCGTTGCGGATCGACGTGGTGCATGCTGACGTGCTGCATGCCACGGCGTCTGGCGCGCTGGATGCTATCGACGCCGAGGCGCCCGACGTCATCGATGCTACCGACGCCGCCACCACCGCCATCGCGACCATCGCAACCATCGCCACCACCGCCATCGACGCCATCGCCATCGACATCGAAGCCGATCCCACGCTGGGCTACGCCTCGATTCAGAACGCGGTGCCCATCGTACGTACGTTGCGCGTGACGAACCGCTCGGCGCACACTTTCGAGAACATTGAAGTCCGGCTGCGCTGCAACCCCGCCTTTGCCCATCCTGTAACGCTGCGCTTTGACGCGCTGGTGCCGGGGGAAATCCGCCGTATTTCGCCGCTGGACCTGACGCCAGACCACAGCTACGTAGCTGATCTGCAAGAGGCCGTGCGCGCCAGTATTGATGTCGTGGTGCAGTCAGCCTCGCAAGAACTGGGGCGGGCCTCGCAACCGATATCCGTGTTGGCGTATGACCAATGGGCCGGCACGCGCGCCCTGCCGGAATTGCTGGCCGCGTTTTCCATGCCGAATAATCCTGCCGTGGATGGGCTGATCGGCAAGGCATCCAAACTGCTGCGCGCACAGTACGCCGACCTGCAAATGAACGGCTACCAGTCCAAAAGCCGCGACGTCGTCTGGAAGCAGGTCTCCGCCATCTACAGCACACTGGCCGCTGAATCGCTGCATTACGCCGAACCGCCCGCTTCTTTCGGCGTGGACGGGCAGAAGATCCGCACGCCGGATCGCATCCTGGACGCGCGCGTCGCAACGTGCCTGGACCTGGCGATGCTGTTCTCGTCCTGCCTGGAGCAGGCGGGATTGCGCCCGGTGATTCTGATGAAGGACGGGCACGCGTGGGTAGGCGTGTGGCTGCATCAAGCGTGTTTTGCGGACCCGCTGACGGACGATGTGCAGGCGATAAGAAAGCGCGTGGACAGCGGCGAATTCCTGGTCTTCGAAACGACCGGCATCGCGCAGCATCCCAACTTCCGCCCGTCATTGCGGCGCGCGTTGGAGCAGGGCGCGGCGCATCTGCGCGAAGAAAACACCTTCCGCTACGCCATCGACGTGCACCGCGCGCGTGAGTTGCAGATCAAACCGCTGCCCTCGCGCGGGGTGTCGGTGGCGCCCACGGACGCCGATGACGTCGAGCGTCCCGCTGCCATCGAGCCCACGCCCGAGCTGCCGCCGCTGGACCCGGAGTTCGTGATCAGCCTGGAGCCCGCCGACGACACGCCGGAAGGGCGGCTGGCCAAGTGGAAGTCGCGCCTGCTGGACCTGACGCTGCGCAACCGGCTGCTGAACTTCAAGCTGACCAAATCCACCTTGCCGCTTGTGGTGCCCGACCTGGCAAAACTGGAAGACGCCATCGTCGACGGCAGCGAATTCCGCATTCGTCCGCTGCCCGCCGCGTTGATGGACGGCAGCGACCCGCGCGTTGCCGAGGTGCATGTGGGCCGGGGCGGCCGCGCGCCGCTGGACGACATGGCGCTGGACGCGCTGGGCAACAAGGAACTGATCGCCCGCGTCACCCAGGAAGCGCTGGACGCCAACCTGCTGACGATCTTCGGCGCGGCGCGCATCGGCCTGGAAGAGGGCGGCGCCAACACGCTGTACCTGGCGATGGGCATGCTGCGCTGGACGGAAAGCCCCGGTGCGGAAAGCGCGCATCTGGCGCCGCTGATCCTGGTGCCGGTGTCGCTGCAACGGCAGTCGGTGCGCAGCGGCTTTCGCCTGGTCCGCCACGACGACGAGACCATCATTAACCCCACGTTGCTGCAAATGCTGCGCAACAACTACGAACTGCGCATTCCGGGGCTGGACGTTTTGCCCGCGGACGACAAGGGCGTGGACGTGGCCCGGGTGTTGCAGGCGTTCCGCTTGGCCGTGCGGGAAATCGCCGGCTGGGAGGTGCTGGAACAGGTGCATCTGGGCATTTTCTCGTTCACCAAATACCTGATGTGGAAGGACTTGCAGGATCGGACCGAGCAGCTCAAAGCCAACCGCGTCGTCAAACATCTGATCGACCACCCCGGTCAGGCGTTTGCCAAAGAGCCTTTCGACCAGCGCTTTGATCGCCTGGACGACAGCTACCGGCCTGAAGACCTGCTGACGCCGCTGCTGTCCGATTCGTCGCAACTGAAAGCGATCTGTGCGGTGGACGCGGGCCGTGACCTGGTGTTGGAAGGACCGCCCGGCACGGGCAAAAGCCAGACCATCACGAACCTGATCGCGCATCTGCTGGCGCGCGGCAAGACGGTGCTGTTCGTCTCGGAAAAAATGGCCGCGCTGGAAGTGGTGCATCGCCGGTTGGCCAATATCGGGCTGGGCCCGTTCTGTCTGGAATTGCATTCTTCCAAGGCGCGTAAATCCGAGGTCTTGCTACAGCTGGGCCGTGCCCTGGACCACAGCGGGCAGCGCACCAGCGACGATTGGGCGCGCGAGGCCGAACGCCTGAGCGTGCTGCGCCAGGATTTGAACGGGCTGGTCGATGCGCTGCACCACGCGCATGCCAACGGCCTGACGGTTTATGACGCCATCGGCACCTGCATACAGAACGCGGGCAAGGAGCCGTCGCCGATGTTCTGGGCCGACGCGCAGGCGCATCAATACAAAGACCTTGCGCAGCTGCGTGAGACCGCGCGCCGCATGTCGACCTTGTCCAAGGAACTGGGCGTGCTGCACGGCCATCCGCTGGCGCATATCGGCATGGCCGAATGGAGCCCCAGCTGGCAAGACGCGTTACTCGAGGCGGCCCGGGTGCTGGACCAGGCGGTGGCAAGCTTGCAGGCGCAGGCGGCTGCCGTGGGTGATGGGCTGGGTGTGCCGGCGCGGGGCTTGAGTCTGAACGCCTATGCGCGTCTGGATACGCTGGCTGACATGCTGCTCGCCGCGCCCCAGGTGCCCGCGGGTCTGGCCACGCAGGCGCACGACCCCGCCGCCCGTTTTCAGGTGCAGGCGCTGGTGCGTCATGGCCAGGCGCGCAACACGCATTGGGCGCAGGTGGGCGGCCAATGGACCGCGCAATTGGCCGAGCTGGATGCCAATACGCTCAAGGCTGAGTGGCTGTCCGCCTGCTCGGCATGGTGGCCGAAGTCTGTCTTCGCCAAGGGCGGTATCCGCAAGCGGCTGGCGGGCTATCGCACGGACGGCCAGCGGCCGGACGAGGCGTCGATTACCGCCATGCTGGCGCCCTTGGCGCGGGTGAACATCGAAGACCGCGAACTTGCTGCGTTGAAGGCGGACGCGCAGCGCTTGCTGCAAGAGCGCTACACGGGGCTGGCCACGGATTGGGAGCAGGTGCAGCGGCATGAGCAATGGGCCGAGCGCTTTGCCGATGCGGTCACGCAGGCGGCGGGCGACCCGGTGTCGGCAGCGGACCTGCGCACCCGGCTGCAAGCACTCGTGGGCCAGAACCGAGCCTTGCTGCAACCTGGGGCACCGTTGGGCAGGGCTTTGCTGGCCTATCGGGATGCGTGGCGCGGCCTGCAAGATGGTTTGGCGCACGTGGATGCGCTGGCCAAACCGCCCGAAGCGCTGGCGGGCGCGCCGGACGCCAACGGTGCGCTTGAACGCATTCAGGGTGTACTGGCGGGCTGGCGCCACAACAGACAATTCCTGATGCCGTGGTGCGTGTGGCGTCAGGCGCGCGAGCAGGCCATAGCGATGCAACTGCAAGGCCTGGTCGCATCCCTGGAGCAGGGCCGTGTTCCGCTGGAGCAGGTCGAAGCGCATTTTGAATTCAGCTATCGCAACTGGTGGGTCAAGAAGGTCATTGACCATACGCCCGTGCTGCGCGCGTTTTCCAGCGCGGACCACGAACGCAAGATCCGGGAATTCCGCGACGCAGACGACCGCTTCCAGACGCTGACGTCGGCCTACATCGCGGCCGTGCTGGCTGCCAAAGTGCCCGATGGCAACGGCGTGCTGGTCAGCCCGGATAGCGAGCTAGGCCTGCTGCGCCGCGAACTGCAAAAAAAGACGCGCCACGTTCCCGTGCGCCAGCTGATGCAGCGCTTGCCGTCGCTGCTGCCCAAGCTAAAGCCATGCCTGCTGATGTCGCCGTTATCGGTGGCGCAGTATCTGGATGCGGGGCATTCGCAGTTTGACGTCGTGGTGTTTGACGAGGCCTCGCAGATTCCGGTCTGGGACTCGGTAGGCGCTATCGCGCGCGGCCAGCAAGTGGTGGTGGTGGGTGACACCAAGCAGTTGCCGCCCACCAGCTTCTTCAGCAAGTCCACGCCCGAAGACGATGGCGCGGGGGATGACGGACAGGTCGAAGACCTGGAAAGCATTCTGGATGAATGCCTGGGCGCCGACATGAACCGTTTGCGTTTGCAATGGCATTACCGCAGCAAGCACGAAAGCCTGATCACGTTCAGCAACGTGACCTATTACGACTCGCAGCTGATCACCTTTCCGTCGCCCGTGACGGATGACGTGGCCGTGCGTCTGGAAAAGGTTGCGGGCATTTACGACCGGGGCGGCAGTCGCACCAACCGCCTCGAAGCGGAAGCCATCGTGCAGGGCATCGAGCAGCATTATCTGGATAAGTCGCGCCGCCGCCAGACACTGGGCGTTGTGACCTTCAACCAGCCGCAGCAAGCCCTGATCGAAACCCTGCTGGACGCCCGCCGCCGCGCCAACGCTGAACTGGACAAGGCGATCTCGGCGCAATCCCGTGAGCCGCTTTTTATCAAGAACCTGGAGAACGTGCAGGGCGACGAGCGCGACGTTATCTATTTCTCGATCACCTTCGGTCCGGATGCCGCCGGCAAGATGACGATGAACTTCGGGCCGCTGAACGGCGAAGGCGGACACCGCCGTCTGAACGTGGCCATTTCGCGTGCGCGCGAAGGCGTGGTGATCTACAGCACGCTGATGCCGGAACAGATCGACCTGTCGCGCGTGCGCGCCACGGGTGTGCGCGACTTGAAGCACTACCTGGAATTTGCGCTGAAAGGGCCGCGCGCCTTGGTCGAGCAGTCGCTGCCGACCGGCCGCGAACCCGATAGCCCTTTTGAAACGCAAGTCATCAAAGTGCTGCGCGACCATGGCTGGGTAGTGCACCCGCAGGTGGGCTGCTCGGGCTACCGCATCGACATGGGCGTGGTCGACCCGCGCGCGCCGGGACGCTATCTGATGGGTATCGAATGCGACGGCCGCGCGTATCACTCGGGCGCCACCGCGCGGGATCGCGATCGTTTGCGGCAGGTGGTGCTTGAAGGGCTGGGCTGGACGCTGCATCGGGTGTGGTCCACCGATTGGTGGATCAACGCCGAACGCGAAGTGCAGAAGATGCTTGCCCGCTTGAACGCGGAGCTGGAACGCACGGTGGAGGACGAATCGCCCGTCGAATTCGTGATCACCACAGAGGAAGGCGATACCGCCAGGCCGCCGGCAGACGGCGTAACCCCGCGTGGCGTTGCGCCCTATCGCGTGGCGGACTTGAGCGCTGCCCCGGAGGGCCCTGACGCGTTCTACAGCCGCGCCAATAACGCGCGGTTGGCGGAACAATTGCGCTTGGTGATTGACACGGAAGGCCCCATCGCCGAGACGGTGCTGCACCGTAAAGTGGCCCGCGCGTGGGGCCTGGAACGCACGGGTGTCCGGATCATTGAACGGTTGCGCACGCTGACGCCGATGGACGTGGGTCAGACAGACGAAGGCGAGGCCACCTTCTATTGGCCGGCCGGCGTCAGCCCCGAAACCTGGAGCGGCTTTCGAGGGGCAAGCGACGACGACGCCACGCGCCGCCGTGTGGACGATGTCTGCATTCAAGAACTGGCGAACGGTGTCCTGCACGTACTGGCCATGACCGGCAACGCGCCGAAAGCGGATGTGATCAAGTCAGTGTGCCGGCTACTGGGCATGTCACGTACGTTGGCCGATGCGGAAGCACGCATCGGGATCGCGATAGCGGGGCTGGCGCAACGGGGCGTGGTGCAAGAGGAAATGGGGAGGTTGCAGGTGGGGTAGGGGCGTGCACCAGCGTGAGTTTTCTGTCGCTGCCCGAAGAGAGCGGGCCCTCCACAATCGGGAATGTTCCATTGCCGGTTGGGGCATGAAACCATATCGCCCGGACGTAAGGTGTCATTCTGTAATCACCAGGGCGAGACGGCAGGGTTAATGACCTCGATGTTTTGGTCCTCCGACCTCCGTATGAAAGCACGGCTCGTCAGGCGGGCAAATAGCGGGTCCGCCATTCCCATCCTTCAGCAAGATTTTGAAACCCTCTGCCCGGCGCTTGGCCTGACCCGTCCACACCACGGACGTAGAATGCCGCTTTGCTTTAAGTGCCATTCGGCTTCCAGGAACGAACCATGAAAAAAATAATTCTTCTTGCGTCCGCATGCGCCGCGCTGCTTTCCGCTTGCGCTCCGGTTTCCTCTCCCAGCGTAGGATCCTCTTCCATGCCCGACACGACTGCCGCGTCGCCCGCCAGCCAGCTGACCTTGCCCGCGTATTACTGGCGCCTGGTTTCTGCCACCGATGCATCCGGCAAGTCGATTCCGACGTTGCAGCCGGGCGTTGAGCATCAGCTGCGCCTGGCCTTCACCAACGATGCGTTGAATATCCGGGGCGGTTGCAATACGCAATTTGGCGGCTACCGCTATCAGAACGGCGTGTTGAAGGTGGATAACCTGGCCTCCACGATGAAGGCGTGCGAGCAGAGCTTGATGCAGCTGGATGCCGAGATCAATGAGCGCCTGAAGGGCGACTTGCGTGCCACGCTGTCGGGCGACACGCACGAGCCCGCGCTGGAACTGGTGGGTAAGGACGGCACCGTGCTGAAGTTTGTTGGCGAACCCACGCCGGAAACGCTGTATGGCAGCGCCGGACAGGTCATGTTCCTGGAAGTGGCCGCGAAAAAGGCCGAATGCAGCCACCCCATGATTCCCAATTACCAGTGCCTGATGGTGCGCGAACGCCGCTACAACGAAGCGGGCGTGCAGCAGCCGACGCAGGATAAATGGCATCCGCTTTATCAATCCATCGAAGGGTTCAAGCACCAGGAAGGCGTGCGTACCGTGTTGCGCGTAAAGCGCTACGACTGGAAGAACCCGCCGGCGGACGCGCCGTCCAAGGTGTATGTGCTGGATATGGTGGTGGAGCAGGACGCATCGAAGAAGTAGTCGCAAGTAGTCGCGATTACTGCAACAAAAACGCCAAGCAAAACGCCAACCAAAACCCCAACAAAAATGCCGGGCCGCCCAAGCGACCCGGCATTTTTTTGTGGCCCGCCCGTCAATTCCCCGACGGCTTGAGCGTCAGCGTATCGGCGCGTTCGCTATCCACCTTGGCGCGGGTGAACGCCATGGGGAAGTACTCGCCGGTTGCCCAGCCCTTGAGCAAGTCCTGGTAATGCGGGCTGCGCGGGTCAGCCGATTGGCCCGGCACGTTCTGCACGCGTGAATTATCCCAGTTGGCCACGTCGATCACCTGTCGATACGACGACCCGCTGATCTGCCGGAAATCGCTCTTGCGGAACGTCGCGCGATGCACCGTGTCGTTGTCGCCGCCCACGGGATAGCGCGGCGTGCCCCAGGCCTTGGCGGTGTCCGGCGGCAGCAGGCTGGCCAGGCTGTGTTCGAACTGGATGTGATGCAGTTTGCCCCACTGCCACTGCGTGGAATCCGGCCCAAGCTTGGCGCGCAATTTCTGCACGCCATCGTTCAGCGCTTGCAGCAACAGCGCGTCGCGGCCCCGATCCGGCGGCGTGCCGAAGGCGGCATCTGGCGTGGCCAGCTTTTCCAGCGTCTTGCGGGTGGACAAGTCACCGAACGCCGCGCGGCCGTTCGCGGGCACGTAAAGGTCGGACACCCGCTTGACGACCTCGGGCAACCAGAACGCGTAGACCGTGGCGGCGCGCGAATCGGTCTCCATGCGGTAGTCCCAATCCTTCAGCAGGCCCAGCGCGTCGTTCAGCGCCGGGTCGGCGGAATTGAGCGCTTTGGCATAGCCGCCCAGTGTGCGCGCGGGTATCGACAGGTTGTCGTACTGCAAGTCCTGCGATTGCTGCACCGACAGCCGGCTGCCATCGGCCAGCACTTCGCGGATACGCTGAACGCGATAGGGTTCGGCCCAGGTGCGCGCCGACATGTCCTTATAGGCGTAGTCCGCCGGCAGGTTGTATTCGTTGGCGGTGGCAACATAGCCTTCGGGCGGGTTGTACGCGCGGGGCAGGGCGCTGCCGGGCAAGACGCCGCGCCATTCGAAATCGCCATTGCCCGGCACGGGCAACATGCCCGACCAGTCGTTACGCGGGCGTATCGGCGCGATGCTGCCGCCGAACCAGCCGATGTTGCCGTCCACGTCCGCGTACACCATGTTTTCGCTGGGCGTGTAGTGCTTTTCCATGCCGGCCACGAATTCATTCCAGTTCTGCGCCTGGTTCAGGCGCAGGCTGGCCAGGTAGGCCGCCGTGCCCGGAAACTCAAGATAGGCGGCGCGCAGCGCGTACGCCTTGTGGCGTACGGGGTCTTCGTGAATCACCGGGCCGTGACGCGTGAATTTCAGCTGGCGCACCGCCGCCGCCTGGCCGCGCACGGGAATGGACTCGTCCATCTGCCGCATTTTTTCCCAGCCGCCGCGATAACGGTATTCGTTGGGGTTGGCGGGGTTGGTGTCATAGACGTACAGGTCTTCTTCGTCGCCGAAGGCGAAGATCGTCAAGCCGAAGGCGATGCGGTCGTTATGGCCCATCGACACGCCGGGCAATGACGGTTCGCCCGCGCCGATCACGTTCCAGCCCGGCGCGTTCAAGTGCACCATGTAGCGCAACGACGGCATGGTGATCGACCGGTGGGGGTCGCCGGCCAGGATGGGTTTGCCGGTGTCGGTATGCTGCCCGCCAATGGTCCAGTTATTGCTTTCGTATCGCGTCGCCATCGGATCAAAGTTCGGATCCAGTGACGCCAGCTTGCCTTCGGACAGCGCGCTGGCAAGCGCCTCGCGCTTGTCCAGGGCCAGGGGGCTTTGCGGGAAGTCCGCCGCCACAAATTTCTGCCCATCGCGCGCCAGGGCGTAGTTCGCCAAGACCGACTTGTCGATCTGCCGCACGTCCAGGCCGGCGGGCACCTGCAACGCCAAGGGCGGCTCGAAGGTGCTCAGGCCTTGCATGGCATTCAAGCCCAGGCCGGCCACCTGCTGCGCCATTTTCACTTCTTCATTCAGGTTGCGCGTCAGCCCGTAGATACGGATCAGCGAGGTCTCGGGGCGCCAATAGCCGGGCAGCGTGCCGGTCAGCTTGAACTCCGGCGGCAACTGATCGGGGTTTGCCTTCACCCAGTCCACATAGGCGTTGATGCCGGCGGCAAACGCGGTAAGGATCGCCTGGCCCTCGGGGTGATAGCTGGCGAATTCGGCCTGCATATCGCCCCGGAAAAGGAACAGGCGCGCCGCGCGGTCCTGTTCGATGAAGCGCGGCCCGAACTGCTCGGCCATCTTGCCTTCGCCTTGTCGGCGCCACAGGTCCAGCTGCCACAGCCGGTCGCGCGCGGCCGAAAAGCCTTGTGCGAAGAACAGGTCATTCTGGTTTTGTGCATAGATGTGGGACACGCCATGTCGGTCCCGCACGATTTCCACCGGCTGGCTCAGCCCGGCCATGTTGATGGTGTCCTTCTTGCCGGTCGACGCGCAACCCGCCGTCAAGGCAATCAGCCCACTCGCCAGCAATGCGGCGATCCTGCGATTAAACAAACGCATGGCTCCTCCTCCAGGTTTATTGCTTTTGTATGCCTGTGGGCCCCGGGGCTCCTGCCGCCGGGTCAACCGCGCAAGCAACTGCTAGAACTAAATCAGTTGGCGCGGCAAAACTGTTTTATTTGTTGAGATTTGGGATGGCTTGTAACGCCGCGGTCGGTTGGAAGGCCAATCGAATCTGATGGATACATGTGTGGGCCGCAAAACACAGAGTGAGCGGACCGGTGAATGGGTCCGACAACCGGGGCATCTCTCTGTTCGACGCGCAAACCGCTACGCACAATGGCCGCATCAACACAGCCATGCCGGCATGAGCCGCAGGCAAGGAGATCTGATGCAGCCCAACTTTCTGCTATTCATCACGGATCAGCAGCGTGCGGACCACGTAGGCAGTTACGGCAACGCCGTGCTGCGCACCCCGGCCCTGGACGCCCTGGCCACCCAAGGGTGGTCCGCCGACCGCTTCTACGTTGCCTCGCCGATCTGCATGCCCAACCGCGCGACGTTGATGACGGGCCGCATGCCGTCGGTGCACGGGGTGCGCCACAACGGCATCGCGCTATCGCAGCGCGCAACGACCTTTGTGGGACGGCTGCGCGACGCGGGCTATTCCACGGCGTTGATCGGCAAATCGCACCTGCAGAACATGACGGGCATCGGCCCCGCATGGCCACCGGCAGGCGCCGCCGCGACGCAAGGCGAGGCCTGGCAGCTTGATGCGGGTGACTACGACCAAGAGTGGGCTCCCAAGTGGCGAGCCGACCCGGGTCACGAGGTGCAGACGCCGTTCTACGGTTTTGACCACGTGCGCCTGGCGCTGGACCACGGCGATCAAATCGGCGGCCATTACGCGCGCTGGCTTGCCCGGCAGCATCCCGAGGCGCGGCGGCAGTGGGGGCCGGTGCACGCGTTGCCCACGCCGGACTTCATGCTGGCGCAACATCGGCAGGCGTGGCGCACTCGCGTTCCCGAAGAATGTTCCGCCACCGCCTACATCGGCGACCAAACCATCACACAGCTGCGCCGGCAGGCCGGCAGCCGTGCGCCTTTCTTCATCCAATGCTCGTTTCCCGATCCGCATCACCCGTACACGCCGCCGGGCAAGTACTGGGGCCAATATCGGCCGGAGGACGTAACGCTGCCGGTATCGTTTCACGCCAGCCGGGCTGCTCACCATCACCCGCCGCCGCACGTGGCCTGGCTGTATCGGCAGCGCGATCTGAACATGGCGGTCAAGCACACGCCCGCCGTGTTCGCCTGCACCGAACGCGAGGCGCGCGAGGCCATCGCGCTGAACTACGGGTCCATCAGCCATATCGATGCCACGATCGGCCGCATCATGCAGGCGCTGTGCGAGACCGGGCTGGACGCCAACACCGTGGTGATCTTCACCAGTGACCATGGCGACTTTTTCGGCGATCACCAGCTGCTGTTCAAGGGGCCCATCCATTACCAGGGGCTGATCCGCACCCCGTTTATCTGGCGCGACCCGCACGCAGCGCCCGCCGCGCCGCGCAGCCGGGCGCTGTGCGCCACCCCCGATGTCGCTGCCACCGTGCTGGCCCGCGCCGGGCTGCCGCCCTACAACGGCCTGCAGGGCCAGTCGATGCTGCCGCTGATGTCCGGTGCGGTCGACACGCTGCGCGACGCCGTGCTGATCGAAGAAGAGGGGCAGCGCACGATGTTCGGCTTTCCCGGCCGCACGCGGATGCGCACGCTGCAAACGGCGCGCTATCGCCTGAGCGTATATGCCGATGCGGACTGGGGCGAACTGTACGACCTGCACGAAGACCCGCACGAACTTCGCAATCTGTGGCACGACCCCGCAGCCGAGGCGCGGCGCGGTGAACTGCTGATTGCGCTTTCGCAAACAATGATCCGCCATGCGGAAACCAGCCCCCACCCCACGGCCATTGCCTGAAGCATGGCCAAAGAAACGGCGGCCTGCCGGCCGCCGC
>NZ_JBLVOL010000047.1:95356-98851 GCF_053543755.1 Achromobacter semiaridum
GCCGGCCCCCCGCTACACCGGAGAGCAACATGAGTAACCCGTTCAAGCGCTTGTGGTTTGTCACAGTCTCGTTTCTTGCTGGCCGTTTCGCCGCGGCGCTGCCTTTCTCTGCTTCTCCTGTCTCTGCTTCGCCTGTCTCTGCTTCGCCTGTCTCTGCTTCGTTTTTCGGTGCTTCGCTTTCCCCCGCCTTGTTCTTCGCTGCTTCGCTTTTCGCAGTCCCGGCTTTCGGCGCCTTGCTTGTCGGCGCCTTGCTTGTTGCAGCCCCCGTGTCGACGGCCGGGGCCGCCCCGGCCGATTACCCATCCCGCCCCATCCGGCTCATCGTCAATTCCTCTCCGGCCGGGCCATTGGACATCGGCGCCCGAGCCATCGCGCTGTACGCCAGCAAACTGATGGGCCAGACGATCATTGTCGAGAACCGCCCGGGCGCGTCCGGCAACGTCGGTGCAAAGGCGGTGGCCAATGCCGCGCCCGATGGCTACACGCTCTTGATGACGCTGGACACGCTGATGACCGTCAACCCGCACGTCTTCAAGGACGCCGGTGACACCTACCTGCGGCTGCTGGACCCGCTTAGCATTGCCGGCAGCTTCGGTCTGGCACTGACGGTGCGGCCCGATCTGGGCGTCGCCACCGTGGATGAGTTTCTGCGTTATGCCCAGGCCAACCCGGTGACCTATTCGTCAGCCGGCTACGGCAGCCCGGGCAACCTGGCATTTGAAAAACTGAAGCTGGCCACCGGCATCAACATCACCCACATCCCGTTCCGGGGCAGCGCGGGCGCGGTCAACGCCTTGCTGGGCAACCAGATCCAGGCCGGCTTCCTGGCAGCGTCCGCGGTGCAAGCTCATGTGCAGGCAGGCAAAATGCGCGCGCTGGCCATCTCGGCTCGCGAACCGGACCCCGACCTGCCCGGCGTGCCGGCCCTGCGCAGCGTGGGCGTGCAATCGCTGCAAGATTTTGACGCAGCCTTCGCTTTCCTCATCATGGCGCCGCAAGGCATGCCGCCCGACATCGCCCGCAAATGGGATGAAAGCCTGGCGGCCGTCTACGCCATGCCGGAATTTTCACGCAGCATCGCAAGCCTGGGGCTGGGCGCGCCGTTCGGGGGTAGCGCCGGGGCCAGGGAATGGGTATCGGCGCAGATCGAGAACTGGGCCCAGGTGGTTGAGGGGGCGGGGATCAGGGCGGAGTAGGGAATAGGACATAGGGTATGGGGATAGGAATTACGCGGTAGGGAACAGGAGTAGGGAACAGGAGAAGGGAACAAGGGAAGGGGGGCAGGCACGCAGGAAAGGTCGGGAAACACCTGGCGGAGAGCGGCCTGCGGAGCGTGCCGCGTGCGCAATCATGTGCGGTGTTGCCAATGGAAGAATCCTCGTCTATGTTTCCGCGACCCCCTCCCAATATTCCAAAGGCCGCGCATGCCGACCCCTTTCGCCGATCTCGCCAGCGTCCTCTCCGTGCCCGTCCTATCCGCCGACGACCTGGATACCCTGGAGCAGTTCTTCGACCGCCCCGAAGTTCGCGCGTTCTATGCGCAGAGCCAAGACCCGGCTTACACGTCTGCGAACCTGTTGGCGTGCGCCACGCTCCTTCCTGACCTGCATCCGAACCGGGCATCGGCCCTGGCGTTGTTGTGTGGGTCGATGGTCGAAGATGGCGCCGACCCTGCCATTCTGTTCGACAGCCTGCACGCCCTGCTTCGCCAGTGGCTGCGCGCGCTGCGACCCTATTGCGCGCAAGAGGTGGAAGAGGACGACGACGAGGTGGACGAGGCCGACCGCAAAGCGTGGGTCGACGCCCAGGCGGAACTGGCCGCCGTGCCGTTGGACACGCGTTGGGAAGTGGAATCCTTACAGCAGGCCGTTGACGTGCTTGTTCTGCCTATGATGGCGATGCTGATGCGCAGTCAGCGCAACCATGAGTCGTTTATCGCGGACACAAGCCTGATGGCGCTGCTGCACCCCATGGCCACGAACAACGACAGCTTTCCCTTTGAAGAGCTGCATTTTTTGTGGCTGGCATCGCAGATCAGTTATGTGGACGAGCTTGTGGTGGTCTTGCCGACGTCGAAAACCGGATTCGTGGCGCGGGCGCACGGCGTCAACAATAGTTTCCATGCTTTCACGCTGCTGCAAATCTTGATTGGCGAGCATGCACAAGCCCTGCAAGTCAAACGCGACATCGCCGCCCGCCAGCCGGACATGGACCGCGACTCGGCCGATTTCCAATGGCTGCAAGCCGGCGCCTACGCCGACGGTGAACTGACTCAGCCCATGTTGTGGGCCTGGGGCGAAGCAGCCTTGCGCCACAACATGGCGCGGCACGGCAGGCCCGTGCTGATTGCGCTGGAAACGGACGAGGGCACAAAACGAAACTGGTCCGGCTTTAACGGCGCCATCCACGACGCGCAAGCGCCATCGATGACGTTCAAGCGTTATTTGACGGCGGAAGAAGTCGCGTCTTACCTGGCTTGAGCGTCATCGCGGCCTTCGGTCGGCGTTTTGCTCTGCGGCCTGCTGCCGGATGCGTTGGACTCGCTCTGGCGTTGAGGGGTGGGACGAAAGCCATGCGGGAATAATGCCGCCAGCCTCGGTAAGACCCTCCAGGCGTTCCAGAAGAACGGCCAATGATCCCGGGTCTTTGCCGGCCTGCCGCATCAGCGCGACGCCGCGCGTGTCAGCTTCCCGTTCGAAGCTGCGCGAGAACGAAAGTTCAAGCAACCCCGCGCCGAACACGCCGACGTCGTTCGCCATGCTGCTGGCGTCGCCCGTCATCAACAGGACGACGGCTGATAGGCCCATGACGCGACCTAATTGCCGGACGCCATGCCGATGATCGACGTGGCCGATCTCATGGGCCAAGACACCCGCCAGCGCCTCGGGCGACTCCGCGAGCGCGACGAGTTCGTCCGTGATAATCACGTGGCCGCCCGGCAGGGCAAGGGCGTTGGCACCGACCAGCGAACCGCCGCGTCGAAACGCCAAGCTAAGGTTTTCCGGCGCGTTGGCATGCGTCTTCAACTCGTCGAACACGGCAAGAAGTGCCTGCCGTGTCGGAGCCGGCAGTTCAGAAGGGTGCAAGCCTATGCGGTCCAGAGCTTTCAGGGTGTTCACGCCGATATGCGCTTCGACCGCCTGAGGCAGAAACGCGGCGGCGGTGTCTCCAAGCCACGGCAGCGTCCAGCGCAGGCTGATGAAGAAGGCCAACGTGGCAACCACAACAAGCGATAACAGTGCAGGGCGCAAGCGTTCCAGTCGGGACAGCGGAATGACAAAAGCACCACCACGGCGGCGCACCAGACGGTCGACTTGATCGTTGTCGCGGGTTTCGAAGACGGACCCGTCGGGTAGCGTGGCGCGACGCGACGTCGAGCCGATTCGGCTTGTCCAACTTAGCGCACTCTTGGGCAGATCGCGGCGCGTTTCGCCGTCGTCCAGGCAGACGGACCCATGCTCGGGTACCGATAACGTAGCCATGCGGCAGGCGGAT